>NZ_JBVVQA010000006.1:35148-201142 GCF_055811455.1 Mesorhizobium sp. WSM4845 | reverse complement strand
CCGCGGCCCCCCCGCCCTTCCCACTATCTGGGGCGGCGGGGGGGGGGCGATTTTTTTTTTTTTTTTTTTTTTTTTTTCCCCCCAACCCCCCCCCCCCCCCCCCCCCCCCCCCCCCCCCCCCCACCTCTCCCCCGATCGACGGGGGAGAGGAAAGCGCGCGAACTGCAGGCTCCCTTCCTCTCCCTCCGGAGGGGGGAGAGGTGGCGCTGCGAAGCAGCGACGGAGTGGGGGATGGCCTGGGAGAGCAACTGCCAATTGAAGCAAGAAGCCTTCGACGCTTCCCAAGTAAAATGGCCGGCAGGCCAAAGGGGGTGCCGCGTGATGCCTAAACGTTGCGCTATCACACAAATCTCCCGCCTCGCCCACCGCGCCGGCGGCAGTGCGGCCGCCAACCGGATGGTGCCGGAAGAGACGCCGGTGGCGTTCTCCTTTGCCGGCACCACTCACGCGGTGATGATGGCAAGTCCGGCCGATTTCGAGGATTTCGCGCTCGGCTTCTCGCTGACCGAAGGCATTGTCGCAAACGGCCGGGAAATCGAGGAGATCGAGGTCGAGGATCACGGCGCCGGCATCGACATCCAGATCAGGCTGAAGGACCAGGCCAATACACGCTTCGAGGCGCGGCGCCGACGCCTGGCCGGCCCGGTCGGCTGCGGGCTGTGCGGCATCGAGTCGATCGAGGAGGCGATGCGCTCGGTCGAGGCGGTCGGTTCGTCACGACTTACACTTAACACCGACGACATCGTCCTTTCGGTCAGGCTTTTGTCGAAAGCGCAGCCGCTTCATGCCGAGACCGGTGCGGTCCATGCCGCCGGTTTTTATATCCCCGGCAAGGGCATCGTCATGGCGCGCGAGGATGTCGGCCGCCACAATGCGCTCGACAAGCTGGCCGGGGCGCTCGCCAAAGCCGGGATCGATGGCACCTTGGGTGCTGTCGTGGTGACATCGCGCGTTTCGGTCGAGATGGTGCAGAAGACGGCGGCGATCGGCGCTGCGTTCATCATTGCCGTTTCGGCGCCGACGGCACTTGCCATCCGTACCGCCGGTCACGCCGGCATGACGCTGGTGGCTTTGGTGCGCGGCGATGATTTCGATATTTTTACCCACCCCGACCGGGTGGCTACCGGAGTTGCCAAGCATGTCGCATGACGAAGGCCACATCATGAGCACCAGCGAAAAGCTGGTCCGCATGGCCAACCAGATTGCCACCTTTTTTCACTCGAAGCCGCGCGAGGAAGGCGTTGCCGGCGTCGCCGAGCACATCAACAAATTCTGGGAGCCGAGGATGCGGCGGCAACTGTTCGAGATGCTGGACGATGGTGGCGAAGGCTTCAACGAGCTTGTCGTGGCCGCCTCGGCAAGGATCAAGCGGCCGGCCGCACCGGAAGCAGCGGGCTTCGGCGCCGATGCCGGGGGGCGTCGTTCCAAGCGGCAAGGGCCTTGGGGCCGGTGAGTCGAATACCGGGATCGCCGCTTCGCAGAAGTAGGCCCGGTGCTGCCCCTCATCCGGCCCTTCGGGCCACCTTCTCCCCGTCAACGGGGAGAAGAAAAAGGCGCTACCCGTGCGCCACCATCACATGGCGCACGGCGGTATAATCCTCCAGCGCATAGAGCGACATGTCCTTGCCGTAGCCGGACTGCTTCAGCCCGCCATGCGGCATCTCGTTGGTCAGCATGAAGTGGGTGTTGATCCAGGTGCAGCCATATTGCAGCCGGGCGGCCGCCGCCATGGCGCGCGAGACATCCTTGGTCCACACCGAGGACGCAAGGCCATAGTCGCTGTCATTGGCCCAGTTCACCGCCTCGTCGACCTCGGCAAAGCGGGTGACGGAGACAACCGGCCCGAACACTTCGCGGCGCACGATCTCGTCCTCCTGCAGTGCGCCGGCGACGACGGTTGGCTGGTAGAAGAATCCGGTGCCCTCGCCCGGCTTGCCGCCGGTGGTGATCTCGATGTGCTTAAGCTCCGAGGCGCGCTCGACGAAGCTCGAGACGCGGTCGCGCTGGCGGCGCGAGATCAACGGCCCGATCTCGTTTTCGGTGTCGTCGGGGGAGTTGTATTTGATGGTCGAGACGGCAGAGGAAAGGTCGGCGACGAGCTTGTCGTAGATCTTCCGGCCGGCATAGATGCGACAGGCGGCGGTGCAGTCCTGGCCGGCATTGTAATAACCGAAGGCGCGCAGGCCGTTGACCACCGCGCCGAGATCGGCGTCGTCGAAGACGATGACCGGAGCCTTGCCGCCGAGCTCGAGATGCGTGCGCTTGACCGATTTGGCGGCGGCCTGCAGCACCTTCTTGCCGGTGGCGACATCGCCGGTGATCGAGATCATGTTGATTTTGGGGTGGTTGATCAGCGTGTTGCCGACGCTGTCGCCTCTGCCGAGCACGACGTTGACGACGCCCTCGGGCAGTATCTCGGCAAGGATTTTTGCCAGCTTCAGCGCTGTCAGCGGCGTCTGCTCGGACGGCTTGAAGACAACCGTGTTGCCGCCGGCAATCGCCGGCGCCAGCTTCCAGGCCATCATCATCAGTGGGTAGTTCCACGGCGCGATCGAGGCGACGACGCCGATGGCGTCGCGGCGGACCATCGAAGTGTGGCCGGGAATGTATTCACCGGCGACCTGGCCGGGCATCGAGCGGACAGCGCCGGCAAAGAAGCGGTAGCAGTCGACGATCGCCGGGATTTCGTCGTTGAGCACGGCATTGATCGGCTTGCCGCAATTGAGTGCCTCGAGGGCGGCGAAATCTTGTGCCGCGGCCTCGATGCGATCGGCGATCTTCAGGAGATAACCGGAGCGCTGCGCGGGCGTGGTGCGCGACCAGGTGACGAAGGCTTTTTCGGCCGCCAGCACCGCCGCCTCGATCTGCGCCTGGCTGGCTTCAGGCAGGTTGAGGATAGTCGCCCCGGTCTTCGGATTGAGGATCGGCTCCTCGGTCTCGGTGCCCTTCTCGAATTTCGAGCCGATCAGCATCTTTGTGTCCATGGCAGTCTCTCCCTTATGGATTCTTGACGTCATTTGCCCGAACCGGCGATCTGGTCGCCGTCGCGGGTCAGGTAATAGGCGACGAGGATGGGCAGCAGCGTCACCAGCACGACGACCATGGCCACGACGTTGGTGACCGGGCGCTGGCGCGGACGGATCAGTTCTTCCAGCATCCAGATCGGCAGCGTCTGCTGCTGGCCGGCGGTGAAGGTGGTGACGATGACCTCGTCGAACGACAGAGCGAAAGCCAGCATGCCGCCGGCAAGCAGCGCGGTGGCGATGTTGGGCAGCACGACATGGCGAAAGGTCTGGAAGCCGTCGGCGCCGAGGTCCATCGACGCCTCGATCATCGAGCCGGAGGTGCGGCGAAAGCGGGCGACAGCGTTGTTGTAGACGACGACGACACAGAAGGTGGCGTGGCCAAGCACGATCGTCCAGAACGAGAACGGAATCTCGGCCAGCGAAAAGGCCGAACGCAGCGCGATGCCGGTGATGATGCCGGGTAGCGCGATCGGCAGGATGACCAGCAGCGAGATGGTTTCGCGGCCAAAGAACCGTGTTCGCGACACGGCGGCCGCGCAGAGCGTGCCGAGCACCAGGGCGACGAGTGTCGAGATAGCGGCGACACGGACCGACAGCGACAGCGCTTCCCACACGTCCGGGCGGTTCCAGGTGACGGCGAACCATTGCATGGTCAGCCCCGGCGGCGGCCAGGCGAAGCTCTTTTCCTCGGTCGTGAAGGCATAGACGAAGATCAGGAAGATCGGCAGATGCAGGAACAGCAGGCCGCAGGCGGCGGCGACCTTCAGGCCGAGAGGGGCGGTTGGTGAGCCATCAGAGCGCATCGAAGGCCCCCATGCGCTTGGCGCCCCAGAGGTAGAAGCCCATGATGACGATCGGCACCACGGTGAAGGCGGCGGCGAGCGGAATGTTGCCGGCGGTGCCCTGCTGCGAATAGACGGCCTGGCCGATGAACAGCCGCGAGGTGCCGATGATCTGCGGGATGATGTAGTCGCCCAGCGTCAGCGAGAAGGTGAAGATCGAGCCGGCGACGATGCCCGGCAGCGCCAGCGGGAACAGCACGTTGCGGAAGGTCTGGCCGGGCGAGGCGCCGAGATCGGACGAGGCCTCGACCAGATTGCCCGGCACGCGCTCAAGCGCCGCCTGCACCGGCAGGATCATGAACGGCAGCCAGACGTAGACGAAGACGATGAAGGTGCCGGTGGACGACACCGACAGCGAGTTGCCGCCGACGACCGGCAGCGACAGCCAGCCATCGAGCAGCCATAGCAGATGCAGCTTGGCGAGCAGCCAGGTGAGAATGCCTTCCTTGGCGAGAATGAGCTTCCAGGCGTAGATCTTGACCAGATAGCTCGACCACAGCGGCAGCATCACGCCGAGATAGAACAGCGCCTTCCAGCGGCCGCGCGCATAGCGGGCCGCGTAATAGGCGATGGGAAAGGCGATGGTCGCCGAGGCGAGCGTGACCAGGGCCGCCATCGTCACCGTGCGCAGGATGATGTCGAGATTGGCGGCCTGCAGCAGGTCGCCATAGGTCTTCAGCGTGAACTGCCGGTTGATGAGGCCGGAGAATTCGTCGATCGAGAAAAAACTCTGCAAGAGCAGCGCAAACAGCGAGCCGACATAGACGATGCCAAGCCACAGCACCTGCGGCAGCAGCATCAACAGCAGCAGCAGCTTCGGCTTGCGCCAGAACAAGTCGGACAGGGCGCCGCGCACGCCGCCGCCGCGGGGGAGGACGGCGGGAGCGGGTTTTGCCTGGGTCGCAGTCAGAGTCATGGTGTCTTCGACAGGCCGCGATCCTTCGCGCCCCCCTCTGTCCTGCCGGACATCTCCCCCACGAGGGGGGAGATCGGCTGTCGCGACTGCTTTCGCCAATCACCAACGTTGCAGAAGAGGCGCCACTGGCGAAGCTGCCGATCTCCCCCCAAGTGGGGGAGATGTCCGGCAGGACAGAGGGGGGCGCCGTGAAGCGCCGCACTTGGCCTGTCAGCCAAGACTTTCCTCACCGCCATCATCCCGGCTCGTCCATCAGATGCAAATGCTCGCGGTTGAAGGTGAGCACGACCGCCTCGCCTTCGCTGGGCAATTTCGCCCCGGCCGGCACAATGGCATGCAATCTCAACCCGTCGGCGTCGAGCGCCAGTCTGGTCGTGGCGCCGAGATAATTGGTCGAGACGAGGCGAGCGGCAACGCCGTCGCCCTTGGCTGCCTGGCCGATGCGAATGGATTCAGGGCGCAGGCTGCCCCAGCGATGCTGGCCGGAATAGCGCTGAACGAAATCCGGCGGCAGCACATTGGACGAGCCGACGAAATCGGCGACGAAGCGCGTCCTCGGCCGCTGGTAGATGTCCTCCGGCGTGCCGATCTGCATGATCTTGCCGTCGTTGAAGACGGCGACGCGGTCGGCCATCGACAGCGCCTCGCCCTGGTCGTGGGTGACGAAGATGAAGGTGATGCCGAGCGCCTTCTGCAGCGACTTCAGCTCCTCCTGCATGTTTTCGCGGAGCTTGAGGTCGAGCGCGCCAAGCGGCTCGTCGAGCAGAAGCACCTTCGGCTGGTTGACCAGCGCGCGGGCGAGCGCGACGCGCTGGCGCTGTCCGCCGGAAAGCTGGCTCGGGCGGCGGGCGCCGTAGCCGGGAAGCCGGACCAGCGACAATGCTTCCTCGGCCGCCTTCTGCCGTTCGGGCTTGCCGACACCCTTGACCATCAGCCCGTAGGCGACGTTTTCGAGCACGTTCAGATGCGGGAACAGCGCGTAGTCCTGAAACACGGTGTTGACGTTGCGGCGATAGGGCGGAACGCCTTCGGCGCGTTCGCCGAAGATGGAGATCGAGCCCGATGTCGGCTGCTCAAAGCCGGCGATCAAGCGCAGGCAGGTCGTCTTGCCGGAACCCGAAGGTCCAAGCATGGCGAAGAACTCGCCCGGCACGATGTCGAGATCGACCATGTCGACGGCGCGCACGCTGCCGAAATGGCGCGAGACTTTCTGGAAGGAAACGGCTGATGTCATGGGCTGTCCTGATCTGCCACGCTCGTCAATTCAGGCGACAGCGCTGACCCTCATCCGCCTGCCGGCACCTTCTCCCCGTAGGGACGTGGAGAAGGGGCTAGCCGCAACGCTCGCGACCCCCTCTCCCCGTTGTTCACGGGGAGGGGGCAAGGGTGAGGGGCAGCGCCAACTGGCGAGCAATGCGAAACGAACTCACCGTCCGCCGATGACGCCGATATAGTCCGACACCCAGCGATAGTAAGGCACGCACTGGTCCTGGGTGGCGCATTTCGACACCGGCGTCTTCCAGAACTTGATCTTTTCGAAATTGTCGTAGCCGTTGGTCTTGCAGCCTTCGTCGCCGAGCAATTCGTTGCCCTTGCAGGCAGCCGGCACCACCGGCAGCGAACCGAACCAGGCGGAGACATCGCCCTGCACTTTCGGTGACAGCGAGTGCTCCATCCACATATAGGCGCAGTTCGGGTGGGCTGCGTCGGCTGCCAGCATGGTCGTGTCGGCCCAGCCGGTGACGCCTTCCTGGGGGATGGTCGAAGCGACCGGCTTCTTGGCAGCAACCAGCGTGTTGACCTGATAGGGCCATGAACCGGAGGCAACGACGCCTTCGTTCTGGAAATCGTCGACCTGGATGGCGGCGTCATGCCAGTAGCGTCCGACCAGCGTGCGCTGGACGCGCAGCAGATCGAGGGCGGCCTTGTACTGGTCTTCGGTCAGCTCGTAGGGATCCTTGATGCCGAGCTCCGGCTTGTGGAACATCAGATAGTTGGCCGCATCGGCGATGTGGATCGGCCCGTCATAGGCCTGGACGCGGCCCTTGTTCGGCTTGCCGTCGGGCAAGGTCATCTCCTCGAAGACGACGTTCCAGCTCTTCGGCGCTTCCTTGAACACCTCGGTGTTGTACATCAGCACGTTCGGCCCCCACTGGTAGGGGGCGCCGTAGTGGACGCCGCCGACCGTGAACCACGGCGCATCCTTCAGCCGGTCGTCGACCGTGTTCCAGCTCGGGATGAGATCGGTGTTGATCGGCTGGACCCGCTTGCCGGCGACAAGGCGCAACGACGCGTCGCCCGAGGCAGTAACAAGGTCGAAGCCGCCCTCATTCATCAGCGCGACCATCTCGTCGGAGGTGTTGGCGGTCTTGATATTGACCTTGCAGCCTGCGTTCTTCTCGAAAGACGTGACCCAATCATAGTTCTTGTCGGTTTCGCCGCGTTCGATGTAGCCGGGCCAGGCGACAATGTTGACCTGGCCTTCGCCCTTGCCAAGTTCCTTAACCTGGGCGATCGCCTGGCCGGAGAAGGCCAGCGCGACCGTCAATGCAGTGCATGACTTCAGGAATGAATTCATCGTCGATCTCCCATCTGAGGGGCCGCACTCTCGCGGCGGCTTGGTCCCTGATTGTCAAAGTGCTGTGAAATTTCCGGTTTCGCAAATTCATTTGTCAGAAAGGCGATATCGGTTTTTCCGATAGGTCAGCGGCCGTTCTTGTCCAGCCGCTGCCGAACCATGCGCTGCGACTGGGCAAGCCCGATGAAGTCGCGCGCCGCCTGTGACAGGCCGGAGCCGCGCCGCCAGACCGTGCCGACCTGGACAACCGGCAACGAGCCCGAAATATCGCGCGATTCGATGCGGTCGCCTTCCAGCGACCATGGCCGGTAGACGAGGTCGGGCAGCAGCGCCACGCCGGCGCCGGTGGCGACGAGGCTGCGCACCGCTTCGACCGAGCGGGTGCGGAAGGCGACATGCGGCTTGGCGGCGATCGCGGCCAGCAATTTTCCGGTATTCTCTTCGATCTCGTCGACGGTCAGCATGATCAGCGGCTCCGACGCGATATCGCTGATGCCGATGATGTCGGCGCCGGACAGCGGATGGCCAAGGGGCAGCCATAGCCGGTAGGGCGAGACTTCGAGAATTTCCGATTGCAGGGCGGTGCGGTCGCGCAGGTTCGAGGTGACCATGACGGCGATGTCGAGCTTGCCGCCGATCAGCAGATGTTCGAGGTAGTCACCATTGTCCTCGATGGCCGAGATCTCGACGCCCGGATAGGCGCGGCGATAGCGGGCGAGAAGGTCGGACAGGACATAGCCGGCAACCAGCGAGGTGACGCCGAGTTGCAGCCGGCCGCCAGCCGCCGCTTGCTCGCCGGAGAAGGCGCGGCGCGCATCGGAAACATCGGCAAGGATCTTTGTCGCGTGGCGCAGGAACTGGTGGCCCTTGTGGGTGATGTTGAGGCCGCGCGGATGGCGCTCGAACAGTTCGACGCCGAGATCGCCTTCGAGCTCCTTGATCGCCTCGGTGACCGACGATTGCGAGATGGACAGGTTTTGGGCGGCGCCAGTCACTGTGCCTTGCTCGGCGACGGCGATGAAGAACTGCAATTGGCGGATGGTGAAGGCCATCGCCGGACTAAACACCGGGACGGCAAGGAAGAAAAGCCGCCGATCCCAGGCTCACCGCATTACTGCTCTGGCCAGGTCAGATCCCGCTTTCGCTGCCGGCAATGCTGAGCCGTGCGCCAGCCTGGGCAAGCGCTGCGGCGATGGCGTGCGGCGGCGGCCGATCGGTGACGAGTTCGGAAAAACCGTCGAGGCCGCAGACCTGGACCAGACCTTGGCGGCCGAACTTGGTGTGGTCGGTGATGACGAGCGAGCGCTGGCCGCGCGACAGCACCATGCGGGCGAATTCCGCCTCGTCCAGATCATAGTCCATCACGCCGGTGACGGCATCGACCGCGCCGGTGGAGATCACAGCGTGGCTGACGGAAAAGCGGCTGACGAATGCAATGGCCGAGACGCCGAAGGCAGCGCCCGAATCGCTGCGCAGTTCGCCGCCGGCCATGTAGACCTTGTTGCCGTTGACGGTGGCCAGCGTGCGGGCGATGTCGGAGGAGTTGGTGACCACCGTCAACCGCCGGTGACCGAGCAGTTCGCGGGCCAGGAAAGAGGTCGTGGTGCCGGTGTCGAGCATGATCGCTTCGCCGTCGCGGATGGTGGCGGCAACCATGCGGGCGATGGCGCGCTTGGCATCGGCATTCTCGCGCATACGCCGCTCGAACGGCGCCTCGCCGGCCATCGACGGCAGGCCGACGGCGCCATGCATCTTCAGGATCGAACCGTCACTGGTCAGCGGCTTGACGTCGCGGCGCACGGTCTCCAGCGAGACGCCCAGCCGGTCGGCCAGGCTGGCGATGGTGACGGTGCCTTCCTCATGGAGGAGACGCAGTATCTCGCCATGCCGCTTCGAGGGCATCGGTCTCACCCAATCGACTTGTTGCGCTACTGACCGCTTCTAAGGCAAATCGGCCACAGTTTACAAGAAATCCTTGTGATTTCGGGCAAAAAGCCACAAGTTGTCGTTGACAAGCCGGATCACATGGCGCGACACTGGCTTGTGACAGGCTTCGGAACTGCCACGGGAGAACGATGGCAGAGCCGCACCAAAATTCGCCTGCCCGAACGTCCGGGAAATCGTCTGACGTAAGGGAAAAGGACTTTTTTGAATCCGCGGGGGCGGATGCCGGAGTCAAAGAACCCGGCACTGGGGCTCGTCGGTGCGGTGCGGGATACCGATCCCGGGATCCCGCACCGACGAGGACTTCGCATTGCTCCCTCCTTCCGGCCGCCCTCTTTGCGTCGCCCGCGACGCCTTGAACCCCGCGCAACGAGGGATTCACCTGTGACCACCGAGGACCGCATCCGCGCCCTGCCCTGCTGGACCGGCAGCGTCGAGATCGCGCCGCTGCCGGGCGGCCTGAGCAACGCCAACTATCTGGTCAAGGACGCCGCCGGGCGGCATGTCGTGCGCTTTGGCCAGGACTTTCCGTTCCATCACGTCTTTCGCGAGCGCGAGGTGATGACCGCGCGCGCGGCGCATGCCGCCGGCTTCGCGCCTGCCGTCCGCCATTCCGAGCCCGGCATCCTGGTAACGGAATTTCTCGGCGCCAAGACTTTTGTCGCCGAGGACGTCCGCGCCAATATCGACCGCGTCGCCGCCCTGATGCGCGGCTTCCATCGCGAGATGCCCAATCATGTCTCCGGCGCCGGCTTCATGTTCTGGGTATTCCATGTCATCCGCGACTATGCGCGCACGCTGGAGGAAGCCGACAGCCGCATGCGAAGCGAGTTGCCGCGGCTGCTGACGCTTGCAGACGAGCTCGAACGGGCGCAGAAATTGCTGCCGATCGTCTTCGGTCATAATGACCTTCTGCCGGCTAATATTCTCGATGACGGCCACAGGCTGTGGCTGATCGATTTCGAATATGCCGGCTTCAACACGGCGATGTTCGACCTCGCCGGCGTTGCCTCGAACGCCACCATGAACGACGAGGAGTCCTTCGCCTTCTTGACCGCCTATTTCATGAAGGAGCCGGACGAGGCGATCCGCCGCTCGCATGCGGCCATGCAATGCGCATCGCTGTTGCGCGAGGCGATGTGGAGCATGGTTTCCGAACTTTATCTCGACGCGCCCGGCATCGACTACGTTGCCTATACCGACGAAAACCTGACGCGGCTCGATGCCGCGCTGGAAAACTACAGAACAAAATACGGACAGATATCATGACCTTGCCCGCCCACGCCGAGGTCGTCGTCATCGGCGGCGGCATAATCGGCTGTTCGACGGCTTATCATCTGGCGCGTGACCACAAGGCCGATGTCGTGCTCCTGGAACAGGGCAAACTGACTTCGGGCTCGACATGGCATGCGGCGGGGCTGGTCGGTCAACTGCGGTCTTCGGCCTCGATCACCCGCGTGCTCAAATATTCGGTCGATCTCTACAAGGGACTGGAAGCCGAAACCGGGCTGGCCACCGGCTGGAAGATGACCGGATGCCTCAGGCTCGCCACCAATGCCGACCGTTGGATCGAGTACAAGAGGCTGGCGACGACGGCGAAGAGCTTCGGCATGGACATGCAGTTGCTGTCACCGGCCGAGGTCAAGGCGATGTGGCCGCTGCTGGCAACCGGCGGTCTCGTCGGCGCCAACTGGCTGCCGACCGACGGCCAGGCAAACCCTTCCGACATCACGCAGTCGCTGGCCAAAGGCGCGCGCATGCATGGCGCCAGGCTGTTCGAGGATGTCCGCGTCACCGGCTTCGACATGCGGGAGGGCCGCGTCACAACGGTAAAGACCAACAGGGGCGATATCGCCTGCGACAAGGTGGTGAACTGTGCCGGGCAATGGGCGCGGCAGGTGGGGGCGCTAGCCGGCATCAACGTGCCGCTGCAGCCGGTGAAGCACCAGTACATCGTCACCGAGAGAATAGACGGGTTGGCGAGCGATGCGCCGACGATCCGCGACCCCGACCGCCGCATTTATTTCAAGGAAGAGGTCGGCGGGCTGGTGATGGGCGGCTATGAGCCGAACCCGCAAGCCTGGACGACCGGTCTTCCCGGCGGCGATGCCCCTGACGACTGGCAGTTCCGGCTGTTCGACGACGACTACGATCATTTCGAGCAGCATATGAACCAGGCAATCAAGCGGGTTCCGGCGCTCGAAACCGTCGGCGTCAAGCAGATGATCAACGGGCCGGAGAGCTTCACGCCGGACGGCAATTTCATTCTCGGCGTGGCACCCGAATGCGCCAACATGTTCGTCGGCGCCGGCTTCAACGCCTTCGGCATCGCGGCAGGCGGCGGCGCCGGCTGGGTGCTGGCGCAGTGGGTCGTCGACGGCGAGGCGCCACTCGACCTGTGGGTGGTCGATATCAGGCGCTTTTCCGACCTGCACCGCGACCGGCAATGGGTCCGCGACCGCACGCTGGAAGCCTATGGCAAGCACTATACGATCGGCTTCCCGCATGAAGAGTATGCCACGGGCCGGCCACGGATCGTGTCGCCGCTCTATGAACGGCTGCAAAAGCACCGCGCCGTGTTCGGCTCCAAGCTCGGTTGGGAGCGGCCGAACTGGTTTGCGCCCGAAGGCGTCGAGCCGAACGACATCTATTCGATGGGCCGGCAGAACTGGTTTTCGCCGGTCGGCGACGAGCACCGGCACGTGCGCGAACACGTCGGCATCTTCGACCAGTCGTCCTTCGCCAAATACGAAATGACCGGTGCGGATGCGCTGAAGGCGCTCGACTGGATCTGCGCCAACGACGTCGCCAAGCCGGTCGGCCGGCTGACCTACACGCAGCTTCTCAACACGCGCGGCGGCATCGAGGCCGACCTGACCGTGGCGCGGCTCGGCGAAGACCGATTCTACGTCGTCACCGGCACCGGCTTTAGGACGCATGACTTCTCGTGGATCGGCGACCATGTCGGCAACGAGCTCGACGTGACGCTCACCGATGTCACCGAGGATTTCGGCACGCTGTCGCTGATGGGGCCGCGGGCCCGCGACGTGCTGGCTGCGGTGACCGATGCGGACGTGTCGAACACCGCTTTCCCGTTCGGACACGTGCGGGAAATCTCCATCGCCGGCACCACAGTTAGGGCGCTGCGCGTCACCTATGTCGGCGAGCTCGGCTGGGAGCTGCATGTGCCGATCGCGGCGACGGGCGAAATCTTCGACGCTCTGATGGCGGCGGGCGAGGAGCACAGCATCCGCCCGATCGGCTACAGGGCGCTGGAATCGCTGCGGCTGGAAAAAGGCTACCGCGCCTGGGGCTCCGACATCACGCCCAACGACATGCCGCAGGAGGCCGGCCTCGGCTGGGCGGTGAAGCTTCGCAAGAATACAGATTTTCTCGGGCGGCGGGCGCTGGAAGAGATCGGCGGCGCGGTTCTGAAAAAACGCTTTGCCGGCTTCACCGTCAACGATTGCGAGATCGTGCTGCTCGGGCGCGAAACGATCCTGCGCAACAGCGAGCCGGTCGGCTACCTGACCAGCGGCGGCTATGGCTACACGGTCGGAAAGAACATCGGCTACGGCTATGTGCGCAACGCCGACGGCGTCAGCGACGATTTCCTCACCTGCGGCGACTACGAGCTGGTGGTGGCTATGGAGCGGACGCCGGCAAAAATCCATCTCGAGCCGCTTTACGACCCGGCCGGAGAAAGGATCAGAGCCTAAAGCGCGTCGCGTCTGAACGGATTCATGCGAGGCGCTTTGAGTTCTTGTTTCTATGCATGTCGTTATCGCAAACCGCTGCGCACCCTCGGGTCAGGCCCGAGGGCGTGCTTTTGAGCGACATGCATAAGAGCGGGATGGTCAGTTCACGCGCAGAACGAGACCGCGGCTGGGCACGGTGTCGGCCTCGCCCGGCATGGAGACATAGGGCGATGTCTCCTCGGCGCGCGTGACGACGCCCTTCGCCTCGAGGTCGGCTATCCCTGCGGAAAAGCCGGCGTCCCACAGGGTGTTCTTGACCGTCAGCACGATTATCCCGCCCGGCCGGCAGATGCGGATCAGTTCGTCCAGCCCCTCAGCGCCGACATGGCCCGAGGTGAAGACGCCGGCCGATATGATGCCGGCATAGGCATCATCCGCGAAGGGCAGCGGGCCGCCGAGCGCCAAGCAGTGAAGCGCCGAATAGACGCCCTTGCGCGCTGCCTGGGCCAGCATGCCTTCGGAAATGTCGAGCGCCTCGACCTGCGGATAGCCCGCGATCTTCAGCCACTCGCCGATGAGCCCGGTGCCGGCACCGGCATCGAGGAGCGGTGCCGCGCCGCGCGGCAGGTGGCGGGCAAGCAGGGCAAGGCAGATGGTCGGATGGCGATAACCGGCCGCCGACATGTCGGCGTCGTAGGTGTCGGACCAGCGGTCGTAGAGCGCCGCCACCTCCTCTGGCCGCTTCGCTGCATAGGCCGCGGCGAGCGCGCCTTTGTTTTTCCTGTCCGCCATTACAGTCTCGTTCGCAAATCAAAGTGCCGCAGCGTTCTTAGCGCGTCCTACAGGAACGCACGGCGCTGGAGTGAACCGCATGCAAGCGATGATAGCCAAACGGCGAAATTTGTGGAACCGTCGTCACCACAAATAGACGTGAAAAGAGGGCAGAAGCGATGGTGGACGAGGAAGCACGCGCGGCGCTTGCAGCCATTCCGGCGCTGGCCGGCTACGAGGGCCCGCTGGAGCGGCTGGGTGGCCTCACCAACCTCGTCTTCAGGGCTGGAGATGCCTGCCTGCGGATTCCCGGCAAGGGCACGCAGGAGTATATCAACCGCGCCAACGAGGCGGTGGCGGCGCGGGAGGCGGCGATGGCCGGCGTCAGCCCCGAGCTGCTGCATGTCGACGGCGAGACAGGCGTGATGGTGACGCGCTTCATCGCGGGCGCCGAGACGATGTCGCCGGATAAATTCAAGACCCGGCCGGGCAGTCCGGCGCGTGCCGGCAAAGCCTTCCGCAGATTGCATACATCCGGCGCGGTGTTTCCCTTCCGCTTCGAGCTGTTTGCGATGATCGACGACTACCTGAAGGTGCTGTCGACCAAGGACGTCGCCCTGCCTGCCGGTTACCACGACGTCGTTATCGAGGCGGAAACCGTGCGCTCGGCGCTTGCCGCGCATCCCCTGCCTCTCGTCGCCTGCCACTGCGATCCGCTGTGCGAAAATTTTCTCGATACGGGCGACAGGATGTGGATCGTCGACTGGGAATATTCCGGCATGAACGACCCGCTCTGGGATCTCGGCGACCTCAGCGTCGAAGGCCAGTTTGATACGGCGCAGGAGGACGAGATGATGGGCGCCTATTTCGGTGGCGAGCCGACGCCGGCGGAGCGCGGCCGCATCGTCATCTACAAGGCGATGTGCGATCTCTTGTGGACGCTGTGGGGACTGATCCAGCTTGCCAACAGCAATCCGGCCGACGATTTCCGCGCCTATGCCGACGGTCGCTTTTCACGCTGCAGGGCGCTGATGGAGACGGCCGACTTCTCAACGCATCTGGCGGCGGTGCGCGCCGGTTAAATGCCAAAACTCTGAACCTTAAGGCACCAGAAATCTGGACCCTAGTTGACACCTTTCGGCACGTTTTCGGGCGGCACCGTGTCGACTACTTTCTGGCGATGGAAGATGAACAGGCCGGCCAGCACGATGATGCCCGAGCCGATCAGGATGCGCGGGCCGGGCATGTCGCCGAAGAAGGCCAGCCCGAAGATGACGGCCCACAGCAGCAGGCTGTAATGCAGCGGCGCCAGCGTCGACGCCGGCGCCAGCTTCAGCGCCCTGGTGATCATCAGATGCGCGCCGCAGGAGACGATGCCAAGAAGCAGCATGGCGCCGAAATCGAGCGAGGACGGCGTCTGCCAGTTGCCGATGGTGAGAAACCCGCCGACCAGCAGCGTGCCGATGGTTTGCCAGGTAACGAGCGAGGTGTCGCTGGTGCTACGCAACCGCCGGTTGAGAATGATCGCGAAGGCGAATGAAATGCTTCCGGCCAGCGCGAAGGTCGACGACAGCGAAAACGCGGCCGAGGACGGTTCGAGCATGATCAGCACCCCGCAGAACCCGACCAGAATCGCCATCCAGCGGCGCCAGCCGACCTTTTCACCAAGCAACAGGTGGGACAGCGCCGCCACGTAGATCGGCCCTGCCATGTAGAAGCTCATGACGTCGGCGAGCGGCAGATAGACGACGGCGGCGTAGAACAGCGCCGTGTCAAGCGTCGTCATGACGACGCGCAAGACCTGCAGTTCCAGGCGCTCCATGCGGAACAGCCTGGCCGCGCCTTGACGCGCGATCATCGGACCGAGCACGAAAAAGGCGCCGATGGAACGGATCAGCACGACCTGGCCGACGGAAAAGCTGGCGACCAGCCATTTGCCCATCGCATCATTCAAAGCAAACAGGAAATCGCCGGCCAGCATCAGCAGAATGCCAGCCAAAAGCACGTTCCTGAACGTTGAATTCTGGGCTGTTGGCTGTGCCATGCCGATGTCGCTTCCTCCCGCATGAAAGCCCGGTGAGCAGCGTCGTAGACGCAAGCGGCCGCTTTGACGAGCGGAAATCGGGAAGCCGGCCAGACCAGGGACCGGAAATCGGCTGGGCCTGTACGGACGATCGCAACGGCCTACTTTGGCCGTGGCCGAATGATAACCGGACGATAGATCACCGGCCGATCCCAAGGATCGAAGACCGACGCACTTCTGAGCTCGGCGCGGCGCGCCAGATCGATGCGCTGCAGACATTCGGCGAAGGCATCATTCTTCCTGACGAAGCCGTAGGATCGGCATTTCGCCTCGTCCGCGGCACGACGGTCTTCGGCCGTCATGCAGCCTGCACAGGTCGCCGCCATCACGACCACCATCGCCGCCTTGTGCCACATGACATCCTCCTCGGCATAAAACTGGAGGTTGATTGTAGACTTGCGGTCAGGACCTATCAATCTGATCGATAGAGTTTTGAGACCGGCGATGCCTGCGGTTTACTGTTGCCGGCCGTCCGGCGATCGAGAGCCGTGTTTCCTGCCTGGCCCGCTCGGCCACCACCTTGCCCCTGGCGATGACACAGAGCCGCTCGGGACGCAGGCGCAAGGCCTCGACCGGATCGCCGGCATCGAGGACGACGAGGCTGGCGCGCTTGCCGACCGACAGGCCGAAATGGTCGAGGCCCATGATGGCGGCGTTGACGTTGGTGACCATGTCGAAGCAGCGCGCCATGTCGGCCGGGCTCGACATCTGGGCGACGTGAAGGCCCATGAAGGCGACGTCGAGCATGTCGGCGGTGCCCAGCGAATACCAGGGGTCGAGCACGCAATCCTGACCCCAGCCGACGCGAATACCGTGGGCAAGCATTTCCTTGACCCGCGTCAGGCCGCGGCGTTTGGGAAATGTGTCGTGGCGGCCCTGCAGCATGATGTTGATCAGCGGATTGGGGATCGCCGAGACGCCTGCCTCTGATATCAGCGGCAACAGCTTCGAGACATAGTAATTGTCCATCGAGTGCATCGACGTAAGATGCGAGCCGGCGACCCTGCCCTGCAGGCCGAGGCGTTGCGTCTCATAGGCCAGTTGTTCGATATGGCGCGACAGCGGATCATCGGTCTCGTCGCAATGCAGGTCGACCATGAGGCCGCGTTCTGCCGCGATTTCGCACAGTTCCGTCACCGAACGCGTACCGTCGGCCACGGTGCGCTCGAAATGCGGGATACCGCCGACGATGTCGACACCCATGTCGAGCGCGCGGATGGTGTTATCGCGCGCCGTCGGCGAGCGATAAAACCCATCCTGCGGGAAGGCGACCAGTTGCAGGTCGATATAGGGCGCGACGGTCTTCTTCACATCGAGCAGGGCTTCGACCGCCAGCAGCCTGGTATCGCAGACATCGACATGGCTGCGGATGGCGAGCAGGCCCATGGACACTGCCCAGTCGCAATAGGCGAGCGCGCGGTCGCGCACCGCTTCGTGCGTCAACAGCGGCTTCAGTTCGCCCCACAGCGAGATGCCTTCGAGCAGCGTGCCCGACACGTTGATGCGCGGGATGCCTAGCGAGAGCGTGGCGTCCATGTGAAAATGCGGATCGATGAAGGGCGGCGAGATCAGATTGCCATGGGCGTCGATCGCCGTGCCCGCGCCAGCGTTCAGCTCCGGCTCGATGGCCGCGATAGTCTCGCCGATGATGCCGATATCGGCGATCCTGCCGTCGGGCAGCGTGCCGCCGCGGACGATAAGGTCGAAATCCATCTACCGTCATCCCTTTGAAGAAGCGAACCTATTCCGGCACATACCTTACCGCACCCTTTGCAGCACTGGTCGCCATCGAGGCGTAGGCGCGCAAGGCCATTGTCACCTTGCGCTTGCGCTTTTCCTCGGGCTTCCAGGCGGCGGCTCCCTTGGCCTCCATCGCGGCGCGGCGGGCGGCCAGTTCGGCATCGTCGACGGCAAGCCGGATGGTGCGGTTCGGGATATCGATCTCGATCGTATCGCCCTCATGCACCAGCCCGATCAGCCCGCCTTCCGCCGCCTCGGGAGAAGCATGGCCTATCGACAGGCCGGAGGTGCCGCCGGAGAAGCGGCCATCGGTGACCAGCGCGCAGGCCTTGCCGAGGCCCTTCGACTTCAAATAGCTGGTCGGATAGAGCATTTCCTGCATGCCGGGGCCGCCGCGCGGCCCTTCGTAGCGGATGACGACGACATCGCCGGCCTTGATCTCGTTGGACAGGATCGCCTTGACGCTGGCGTCCTGGCTTTCGAACACCCTGGCCGGGCCGGTGAATTTCAGGATCGATTCATCGACGCCCGCGGTCTTCACGATACAGCCGTCGAGCGCCAGGTTGCCTTTCAGCACGGCAAGGCCACCATCCTTGGAAAAAGGATATTGGGCCGAGCGGATGACACCCTTCTCCCGGTCGAGATCGAGTTCGTCCCAGCGGCGATCCTGGCTGAAGGCGACCTGCGTCGGCACGCCGCCCGGGGCCGCCAGAAAGAAGTCGCGGACATTCTGGCTTGACGTGCGCGAGATATCCCAATGGTCGAGCGCTTCGCCGAGGCTTGCGGTGTGCACGGTCGGCAGGTCGCGGTTGATCAGTCCGGCGTTATCGAGCTGGCCGAGGATCGCCATGATGCCGCCGGCGCGGTGGACGTCTTCCATGTGCACATCCGCCTTGGCGGGGGCAACCTTGCATAGCACCGGCACCTTGCGTGACAGCGCGTCAATGTCGTCTTGACCGAAATCGATCTCGCCCTCATGCGCGGCAGCCAGGATGTGCAGCACGGTGTTGGTCGAGCCGCCCATGGCGATGTCGAGCGTCATGGCGTTCTCGAAGGCGCCCTTCGAGGCGATGCTGCGCGGCAGCGCGGTGTCGTCGTCCTGCTCGTAGTAGCGCTGCGCGAGATCGACGATCAGGTGGCCGGCCTCGACGAACAGCCGCCTGCGGTCGACGTGCGTCGCCAACGTCGAACCGTTGCCGGGCAGCGAAAGGCCGAGCGCCTCGGTCAGGCAATTCATCGAATTGGCGGTGAACATGCCCGAGCAGGAGCCGCAGGTCGGGCAGGCCGAGCGCTCGATGGTCTTGACGTCCTCGTCGGAGATCTTGTCGTCGGCAGCCGCGACCATGGCGTCGACCAGATCGAGCGCCTGCGTCTTGCCGGCAAGCACCACCTTGCCGGCCTCCATCGGGCCGCCGGAGACGAAGACGGTCGGGATATTGAGACGCAGCGACGCCATCAGCATGCCCGGCGTGATCTTGTCGCAATTCGAGATGCAGACCATGGCGTCGGCGCAGTGGGCGTTGACCATATATTCGACCGAGTCGGCGATCAGCTCGCGCGAAGGCAGCGAATAGAGCATGCCGTCATGACCCATGGCGATGCCGTCGTCGACAGCGATGGTGTTGAACTCTTTCGCAACGCCGCCGGCCTTCTCGATCTCGCGGGCGACCAGCTGGCCGAGATCCTTGAGATGGACGTGGCCCGGAACGAACTGGGTGAAGGAATTGACGAC
Organism: Mesorhizobium sp. WSM4845; assembly: GCF_055811455.1. Classification (NCBI taxonomy): domain Bacteria; kingdom Pseudomonadati; phylum Pseudomonadota; class Alphaproteobacteria; order Hyphomicrobiales; family Phyllobacteriaceae; genus Mesorhizobium; species Mesorhizobium sp. WSM4845. The sequence goes on along the minus strand of NZ_JBVVQA010000006.1, from coordinate 181,812 downwards.
AGCGATGATCGGCTTGCCGAAATCGGAATCCTTCATGCCGGTGGCGCGCCACAGGCCGCGGGCGCCGGCCATGTTACGGCCATGGGTGGTGGTGCGGGAACGGTAGGCGGGCATTAAACTGTCCTTGCTGTCTGCGTCGCGTCCGAACAGGCGCGGAAAACCGGAATTGAGCGGCGTTATATACGGCACCGTCTGGTCTGGCCACGGTTTTGCGATGCGCCGGGATCTTGAGCCAAGGACGGCAAGCCGGTCCAGGACGTAAAAAAAATCAGAGGTGCTGTCGGATCGTGTTTTGTTTGAGCGTCCTTGGGCAGACGGCGGCGACCGGCATCAATCGCCAGCCGGCCGTTGGACGCGTGAAAACAAGCCAAAACAGCCCGAGGAGCAAGAAAATGCAAAAGATCACCCCCTGCCTGTGGTTCGACGACCAGGCCGAGGAGGCCATGAACCATTACATCTCCATCTTCAAGAACTCGAAGGTGCTGAGCGTGATGCGCTGGCCCAAGGGCAGCGGCGATAATGAGGGCAAGGTGCTGGTGACCTATTTCGAGCTCGACGGCGTGCAGTTCCAGGCGCTCAACGGCGGGCCGCAATTCAAGTTCACCGAGGCAGTCTCGCTGTCCATCGACTGCAAGACGCAGGAGGAGGTCGACTATTTCTGGGACAGGCTGATCGAGGGCGGTGGCGAGCCCAGGCAGTGCAGCTGGCTGAAGGACAAATTCGGCGTCTCCTGGCAGGTCGTGCCGGAGCAATTGCCGAGGCTGCTGCAGGACCCCGACACGGAAAAGGCCGGCCGCGTCATGCAGGCGATGATGCAAATGACCAAGATCGACATCGCCAAGATCGAGGAGGCAGCCAGGGGGTGAGCGAAGGCGATCTTCCCTTCTCCCCTTGTGGGAGAAGGGTGGATCGGCGCGCAGCGCCGAGACGGATGAGGGGTGTTCCAGCGGAGCGAGACGTTGGCGTTCCCTGGAACACCCCTCATCCGTCGCCTTCGGCGACACCTTCTCCCACAAGGGGAGAAGGGGAAACCAACAGCTCAGGCCGCCTTGTCGCGGACCTGGTAATCCTTGACCGCCGCAAAACGGATCGCCTTCCAGCGCTCGGCCTCGTAGTTGAGCGAAAAGGCGTGCTGGGCGAGGAACACCGGATCGTTGTCGAGGTCGCGGGCAATGTCGCCGCGATGCGCCTCGATGAAGCGATGCACCTCGGCCTTGTCGTCGGCCGATATCCAGCGGCAGACGGAAAAGCGCGACATCTCGAAATCGACCGGCAGCGTGTATTCGATATTCAGCCGCTCCTTCAGCACGTCGAGCTGCAGCGCACCGACGACGCCGACGATTGCCGGCGAGCCGTCTTCTGGCGAGAACAGTTGCACGACGCCTTCCTCGGCCATCTGGTGCAGCGCCTCCTTCAGCTTCTTGGCCTTCATCGCGTCGCCGAGCCGGACGCGGCGCAGGATTTCCGGCGCGAAATTCGGCACGCCGCGGAACAGGATCTCCTCGCCGTCGGTCAGCGTATCGCCGATGCGCAGCGTGCCGTGGTTGGGGATGCCGACGACGTCGCCGGCAAAGGCCTCGTCGGCGGTGACGCGGGTGCGGGCGAAGAAAAATTGCGGCGCCGACAGGCTCATCGGTTTTCCCGTGCGTACCAGCTTGGCCTTCATGCCGCGCTCGAGCTTGCCCGAGCAGACGCGGACGAAGGCGATGCGGTCGCGGTGGTTGGGATCCATGTTGGCCTGGATCTTGAAGACGAAGGAGGTCATCTTATCCTCGGTCGCCTCGACCTTGCGGGTGTCGGCCTCCTGCGCGCGCGGCGGCGGTCCGTAGGCGCCAAGCGCCTCGATCAGATCGCGCACGCCGTAGTTGCGCAGCGCCGAACCGAAATAGACCGGCGTCAGATGGCCCTCGCGGAACGCACCGATGTCGAGCGGGCGGCAGGCTTCGCGCGCCAGCTCCAGCTCCTCGATGAAAGCCTCGCGCTCGTTCTCCGGCAACAGGCCGGCGACGCGGTTGGAATCGGGACCGTTGACCGGCGTGCGTTCTTTCTCCGCGTCGCCCTTTCGCACGGCGTTCAGCGCTAGATGATAGGTGCCGGAAAAGGTCTTGCCGCGGCCGATCGGCCAGGTGATCGGTGCGGTGTCCAGCGCCAGCTTCTGCTCGATCTCGTCGAGGATCTCGAACGGGTCGCGGCTTTCGCGGTCCATCTTGTTGACGAAGGTGATGATCGGGATATCGCGAAGCCGGCAGACCTCGAACAGTTTTAGCGTGCGCGGCTCGATACCCTTGGCGGCGTCGATGACCATGACCGCCGCATCGACCGCCGACAGCGTGCGATAGGTATCGTCGGCGAAATCCTCGTGACCGGGCGTATCGAGCAGGTTGAAGACATTGTCCTCATACTCGAAGGTCATCACCGAGGTGACCACCGAAATGCCGCGCTCGCGCTCGATCTTCATCCAGTCCGACCTGGTCTGGATGCGATCCTTCTTGGCCTTGACCTCGCCGGCAAGCTGGATGGCACCGCCGAACAGCAGCAGCTTTTCGGTCAGCGTCGTCTTGCCGGCGTCCGGATGCGCGATGATCGCGAAAGTGCGGCGGCGCGCCACCGCGTTCGTGATGTCTTCAGCCAATTTGTGGAATCCCATGTGGTGCGCGGGCTTCTACCAGCGCTTTTGCAGCCTGTCGAACAATTTTGGGCGGTTTGCCCGGCCTTGAGATAGGTCCGCCGCAATGGCATCAACAGAGGCGGTTCGATAAAGGTCCATCCATGAGCGCAGCCAAACACGTCATTGTTGTCGGCGCCGGCATCATCGGCGCGTCCATCGCCTGGCATCTGGCGAAGGCTGGCGCGAACGTGACGATCGTTGCCGACAGCGGTGCCGGCGGCGTCGCCACGCCGAATTCCTTTGCCTGGATCAATGCCAGTTGGGGCAATCCAGAGCCGTATTTCCGGCTGCGTACCCGTTCGATGGCCGAATGGACGCAGCTTGCCCATGACGTGGCCGGCATTCCGCTCGCCTGGTGCGGCGGCCTGTGCTGGGACCTGCCGCCGGCCGAGCTTGAGGCCTATGCCGCCGAGCATTCCGCCTGGGGCTACGGGATCGAGCGCGTCGACCGCGTGGGAGCCGCACGTATAGAGCCCAATTTGACCGAGCTTCCCGACTTCGCCCTTCACGTCGCTGAGGAGGGCGTGGCCGAACCGGTCGCGGCCACGCAGACGCTGCTGGCCGACGCCGAGCGGCTTGGCGCGCGGGTGATTACCAGCACGACAGTCACCGCGCTGATACAGACCAATGGCAGGATTAGCCGCGTCGATACGTCAGCCGGACGGATTGTCGCCGACGAGGTAGTGATCGCGGCCGGCGCCGGCTCTGCGGCAATTGCGGCGACGGCCGGGCTAAAACTGCCGATCGAGACGCCGCCCGGCCTGATCGTCCATTCACGCCCGTACGAAAAGCTGCTCAACGGCCTGGTGATCGGCGACCGGCTGCACATGCGCCAGACTGCCGAGGGCCGCATCATCGCCGGCTCGGATTTCGGCGGCGCCGATCCGGGCATGGAAGCCGAAGCCACAGCCCGAGAGTTGTATGCGTCGATGAAAACCATGCTCCGCGGCGCCGACCGGCTGGAACTGGATTTTCACACCGTCGGCTGTCGGCCAACGCCGATCGACGGCTTTCCGATCATCGGACGGGCTCAAGGCGTGAGCGGCCTCTATGTCGCGGTCATGCATTCGGGCATCACGCTGGCGCCAGCCGTCGGCCTGTTCGCCGCCCGGGAAATACTGGACGACGCGCGCGACCCGCTGCTTGAGCCTTATGGGTTGACCCGGTTTGCTCAATAGCCGGGCGGACGGCGAAAACCGCCGCTCAGCGGCGCTATCGCCCTGGCGATGCCAAGCAGCCGCGATTCTGACCAGCGACGGCCGACCAGCTGCAGGCCGATGGGCAGGCCGTCGCGGTCCTGCCCGCAGGGAATCGACAGTGCCGGGTGGCCGCTGTAGTTGAACACCGCGCCATAGGCTGGCAGCAGCCAGTAGCTCTGCTCCCTGTCATCGACCTTGATCGGTGTTCCCGGCTCGCAATGGGGAAAGGCCGTGGTCATGGCGACAGGGCAAAGCAAGACATCGCAACCTTCGAAAAACCAGTCCCAGGCAAGAATTGACTGGTCGCGGCGGGCGAGCGCCTCGAACCAGCGCGAGACCGGTGTCGGTTCTTCCGGCGGCTCCGGCTGCGCAGCCTCCAGCATCATGCCGATCAGCGCACCGCCTTGCGTCAGATCGTCATGCAAGTCGAGCGTCGGCAGTCTTGCTTCCTCGACGGCTGCCCCCGCAGACTTGAGTTGCTCGGCCAGACTTTCGACCGCGGCCCTGATCTCGCCGGCTACCGGAAAACCCGGAAAGGCCGGCGCGAAAGCGATGCGCAGGGTCTTGGGATCAACCTCCGGCGTGCCCTCGACAGGCACCGGGGCAAGGTCGGTGTCGCTGCCATCCGGTCCTGCAATGATCCTCAGGATCAGCGCCAGATCTTCGACGTTGCGGGCCAGCGGACCGATGCAGGACATCAGCCGTACGCCGCGCGGTACGCCACCGGGATCGGGAAAGGCGCCGGCCAGGGAGACGCGATGCTCGGTCGGCTTGAGGCCGTAGACGCCGCAGAAGGCTGCCGGCAGGCGGATCGAATCCTGCATGTCGGTGCCGAGTTCGAATGGCGTCATGCCCGCGCAGAGTGCTGCCGCCGCTCCCCCGCTTGAACCGCCTGCGGTGCGCGAGAGATCCCATGGATTACTGGTGCGGCCGAACAGCGGATTGTTCGACTGCCAGTCGGCCAGCATCGTTGCGACGTTTGTCTTGCCGACCAGCACGCCGCCGGCCGCCTTCAACCTGAGAACGACCGGGCTGTCCTTTCTCGCCACATAGTCGGCAAAAGGCGGGAAGCCGACCGTCGTCTTCATCCCCAGTGTTTCGTGGGTGTCCTTCAGCGTGAACGGCACGCCGTGCAGCGGCCCGAGAGCGTCGCCGCGCGCCTGCGCTTCGTCGGCCTTCTTCGCGCGAGCGCGAGCCCCTTCCCTGTCGAGCGTGACGACCGCGTTGACCGCCTCATTATGCCTGTCGATCTCAGCCAAATGCGCGTCCAGCGCTTCCACGGCGGAAATCTTGCGGTCGCGGATCGCGGCAGCCAATTCTCTGGTGGAGGAAAAGACGAGGTCCATGACCAATGCTCCGGCTTGCTAGCGGCGCCAGCCTCACCAAATGGCGGACTACGGCGCGTCTTCAAGCCGAGTTCAGCATTCGAGGACAGGTGGTGCTTGATCGGAATTGCGCTGCGAGGGTCTGCTGAGGGGGCGCTGTCCCGCGATATTGCCGCGATAGCGAGGGATCTACACGGCCAGCGCCAGTCTTGCCGGTTCCGGCGCAAATGGACGAATGGTCATGCCGTCTCTGGTGATGGTGACGAAGCTAGAGGGCGGGATCGGCTGCCAGTCGCCGCCATCACGGTCGAAAGGCTCCGACATAAGGCATCGCCCGCCGCCATTGCGGAAGACGGAGGTGTAGAGCGTCGGCGCGTGGGCATCGGTCGCATAGCGCACTGCGTGGAGCGATTCGCCGTCCGACAAGGCGGCGGTAAGTCTCAGCGCCGGTTCGAAGCCGGCGCGGCGCGAGGCGTCGATCACCCGCGCCGTAGCGCGCGACACCGCGCCTTGCGGATCGCCCGCCAGACCCTCGTCGATCATCAGGAGAAAGAAAAGTTCGGAATCGGTGGTGCCCTCGCGCCGATCGAAGACATCGTCGGAGAGCGCGTTTTCCAGCGCGCGGCGGATTCTTTCGAAGCCGCCGATCTGGCCGTTGTGCATGAACGACCAGCGGCCGGCAGTGAAGGGATGACAGTTCATGCGGCTGGTGGCGCCGCCGGTCGAGGCGCGCACATGGGCAAGGAACAGGCTGGACCTGATCTGCCGGCACAGGCTCTTCAGATTGGGATCGGACCAGGCCGGCAGGATGTCGCGATAGAGACCCGGTTCGGGCCGGTCGCCGTACCAGGCGAGACCAAAGCCATCGCCATTGGTCGGCGACTTGGCTTCTTGGGCGCAATGACTCTGGGCGATCAGCGAATGGCAGGGCGCCGTGACGATGTCTTCGAGGAAAACCGCTTCGCCAAGATAGGCCGCCCACCGGCACATCGCTTAATCCCCCTCAGGCGCGATCCATGAGAGCCGCAGGCTCCTTGATCGCGTGTGTGCCTCTGTTGTGCGTGCGCTCATAGAGCTCGCGAACGATTCGGCTGGCCGTAGTCTCAAACAGAAACGGCAAGAAAGCGTGAATGAGTGCGGCGAACGCTGCCATGAACAGACGCGAGCAGAACCACGCCGCGAAGGCCATATGGCTGAAATAGGTCTCGCCCACCTTGGCCGGGTGAGAGGTAAAGAGCCTTGCAAGCCGTGTCGTCATGGTGATCCCTCCTGCCTGGGTAAGCCCCCAATGCTGAGTATTCTGGCACGAGCTTTCGGTTCATCGGTCCCAAATCATCCTTGTGTTTGGCCAAATAATGGGACAAACATCCCACATGTCTCTGGAAATCGATGAGATCGACCGAAGATTGCTGGCCGAGTTGCAACGCGACGGCACGCTGTCGGTCGACCAATTGTCGGAAAGGGTGTCGCTGTCGCGCAACGCCTGCTGGCGCCGCGTCAAGCGGCTCGAAGAAGACGGCGTCATCACCGGCCGGGTGGCGCTGGTCGATGCCGACAAGCTTGGCCTTGGCCTTTCGGTGTTCATCCTGGTCCGGACCTCCAATCATGATCCGGACTGGCTGCAAAAATTCCGGGCGGCAGTGAGCGGCTTTCCCGAGATCACCGGCGTCTACCGCATGTCCGGCGACCTCGATTATGTATTGCGTGCCCGCGTCGCCGACGTGAAGGCGTATGACCGGCTCTATCAGCGGCTGATCGCCAAGGTGGCGCTGTCGGATGTTTCGGCGTCCTTCGTCATGGAGGAGATCAAGGAGACGACGATCATTCCCGTAGAACTGCGCTGAAACGGAACTGCGCTGAAAGAAAGCCGTTGATAGCCTGGCCGCCGAGTTGACTGAATCGGCGTTGACAGCGATAGGATCAGCCTCATGCGCGCAGCACTCTACACTTCCTCCGTCATCGGTCCGGCCGTCGGCTTCGTCAGGCTGCCGCATGGTGAAGGCCTGCCGCTTCCCGCCTATGAAAGCGCGGGCGCCGCCGGCATGGATCTGCGCGCCGCGGTGCCGGACGACCGGCCGCTGCTGATCCTGCCGGGAAAACGCGCGCTGGTGCCGACCGGGCTGATCCTGGAGATCCCGGAGGGCGTGGAAGGCCAGGTCCGGCCGCGCTCGGGCCTCGCCTTCAAGCATGGCCTCACCTGCCTCAACACGCCGGGTACCATCGACAGCGACTATCGCGGCGAGGTCAAGGTCCTGCTGATCAATCTTGGCGACGAGGATTTCGCGGTGACGCGCGGCATGCGGATCGCCCAGATCGTCTTCGCCCCGGTGACGCAGGCGACGGTCGATGAGCGCAGCTTGGCCGGCGGAACGACGCGCGGCTCCGGCGGTTTCGGATCGACCGGCACGGCCTGATGTCCCTACCCAAACTGGTCATCTTCGATTGCGACGGGGTTCTGGTCGACACCGAGAACCTGGCCAATCGACGCCTCGCCGAATGGCTCAGCGCCGCCGGCTACCCGGCAAGCTTCGAATATTGCCGCAAGAACTTCTCCGGCCGCGCCATGGTCTCGGTGCAGAAGGAAGTCGAGGCGACCGGCGCCAGCCTCGGCGCCGATTTCGTCGACCGTTGGAACGCCGGTCTGCCGGACCTGTTCGCGCATGGCGTCGAAGCCGTCCCCTATGTCAGGCAGTTCATCGAAGCCGTGCACGCTGCCGGCATCGCAACTTGCGTCGCTTCGTCGGCGCGGGTGAGTAAAATGCACATCACGCTCGGCCAGACCGGGCTGCTGCCGCTGTTCGAGCATGCACTGTTCAGCTCGACCATGGTTTCGCGCGGCAAGCCGTTTCCCGACCTGTTCCTGCATGCCGCAAGCACGATGGGCTTCGCGCCCGCCGACTGCATCGTCATCGAGGACAGCGTCGCCGGGACATTAGCCGGCATTGCCGCCGGCATGCGCGTATTTTCCTACTACGGCGACCCGCATTCCGACCGCGACGGCCTGACCGAGGCCGGCGGCATCCTGTTTGACGACATGCGCGAGCTGGCCGGGCTGGTGCCGATCCCCTGATCTGGTCTTCAGGTTTTTATCCGGCTGGACGCGCCAGGCGCCCATGCTAGCTTGCCAATGTTCGACAGTGGGAGGCGCCCAGCCTATGAACTCGATCCTGTTTCGCTTCACCCTCGCCTGCTTGCTGCTGCCGTGTCTGTGGGCCGCGGCCGGCGCGCAGGGCGTCAGCTTCCCGGACCTTGGCAGCGCCGTTCCCGGCCACAAGGACACGACCTATCTCGACCTCGCCAGGATGGTCATTCCCGATCTGGCGGCGGACAAGGACGGCTTCTACCGTGGTTCCATGCCGATCGAGATGCGCCATATCGAAGGTGGGGATAGCGGTGGCCTGCCACCCGAAACGTCGGGCTTTTCCGATGCTGGCGTGCTCCAGATCAGGGCCGGCGGCAAGGAGCGGCTGGCCATGCTGTTCGACCTCGGCAGTTCCTCCGACAGCGCTGAGGGCTTTGCGGTGCTGGCGCTCTACGATCTTGCCGGCAAGCCGAGACTGCTCGACGCTGTCAATGTCGCCGTCGACCGGAGCACCTATCTCCGCGATCCGGGCAAGCTGCCGATCGGGCCCGGCGATGACGCCATCATTACCCTGAGCACGCATTTCAATTCGAGCCAGGGCTATGTGAGCACGCCGCTGATTCTGGTCCGCGACGACAGGTTCGAGCTGATCGACATGATCTATACGTTCGACGAGTCCCTGTGTGCCTACAGGCGCACGCAGGAGTTGGGGTTTCAGACCGTTGCGGAAGGCCAGCCCTATGCGGCCATCAAGGCGACGGTGACCGATGCCACCGTGCCGAATGGCGAAAGCTGCGACGATCCGGCGCCCGAGGCTTCCTCGCGCGACATCTCCGTCACCTACCATTGGGACGGGACCGCATACGTCAAGGGGTCCGACGCACTGGACAAATTGGCAGGAGAGAACGCCAATCGCTTCTGACCCAATCGCATTCGTTTGCCCGGCGGGCAGTGGCGGGATAAAATGCGCTTCGCACTCTGGGGAGCATCCATGGACAAGGGCAAAATCTTTCGCGACCTGCACAGTTCGATCTTCGTCATGCCCAACCCCTGGGACGTCGGCACGACGAAACTGCTGGCCTCCTTCGGTTTCAAGGCGTTGGCGACGACCAGCGCCGGCTTTGCCTTTTCGCGCGGCCTGCCCGATGGCGCGGTGACCTTCGAGGCGATGATCCACCACTGCCGCGAGGTGACCGCGGCGACCGGCCTGCCGGTCTCGGCCGACCTCGAGAAGGGCAAGGGCGACAGCGCGACAAGTGCCGCGGAAACTGTCTTCGCAGCCGAAGCGGCAGGCCTCGCCGGCTGCTCGATCGAGGACCACACCGGCGAGCCCGACAAGCCGATTTATGAATTTTCGCATGCCGTCGAGCGCGTCGCCGCTGCAGCGGAGGCGGCACGGGCGCTGAAGCACGACTTCGTCTTCACCGCGCGGGCCGAGAATTTTCTGTGGGGCAGGCTAGACATCGACGACACGATCAAGCGGCTGCAGGCCTTCGAGAAGGCCGGCGCCGACGTGCTCTACGCGCCAGGCCTCGGCGATGTCGAGACGGTGCAAACCGTCTGCTCGGCGCTGACCAAGCCGGTCAACGTCATGGTGAGGCCCGGCTTCACCATCGCCGATCTTGCCCAGGCAGGGGTCAAGCGCATTTCGCTCGGGCCCTGGCTGACCAATTACGCCTTCGGCATGCTGGAAACGGCGGCGCGCGAGATCCAGCAGGACGGCACCTTCGGCTTCACCCGCACCGCCATGCCGTTCGGCAAGCTGCAGGCGTTGTTTGCCGAACCCAACGCATGAAGCTCAGCGTCGTCGACATGCACACCGGCGGCGAGCCGCTGCGGATCGTCACCGGTGGTTATCCCAGGATTCCTCCAGGCACGATTCTGGAAAAACGCGCCTATGTGCGCGATCATCTCGATCATCTCAGGAAGATCCTGATGTTCGAGCCGCGCGGCCATTACGACATGTATGGCGCGCTGCTGGTGGAACTCGACCTGCCCGGCGCCGACCTCGCCGTGCTGTTCATGCACAATGAGGGCTATTCGACGATGTGCGGCCACGCCATCGTCGCGCTCGGCCGCTACTCCGTCGACGAGGGGCTGGTGGCGCGGCAGGAGCCGCTGACGACAGTCAACATCGAGGCGCCGTGCGGGCTGGTCGTCGCCTCGGTCGAGGTGCAGGACGGCAAGGCCGGTGCTGTGTCATTCGAAAGCGTGCCGGCCTTTCTGTTCGCCCGCGACCAGCAGATCGAATTGCCGGGTTACGGGGCGATCGGATTCGACATCGCCTATGGCGGCGCCTTCTATGCGCTCGCCGATTGCCGGCAGTTCGGGCTGGAGTTCGGCAAGAACCGCGTGCGCGATTTCGTTGATGCGGCGACGGCACTGACGGAGAAGCTGAAGAAGGGATTCCCGCTGTCGCATCCCGACCATGCCGAGCTTGCCTTTCTCTACGGCACCATCCTGACCGACGGACAGGACGCATATTCCGATAGCCCGACCAAAAACATATGCGTCTTCGCCGAGGCCCAGGTCGACCGCTCGCCGACCGGATCGGGTGTCATCGCGCGGCTGGCGGCGATGCATGCCAGGGGCGAAATCGCCGGCCAGACGCGGCTGTTCGAGAGTATCGCCGGCTCGCGCTTTTCCGGCAGCGTGGCGAGGACCGCGAAAGCCGGGCCGCATGACGCCATCATCGCCCGCGTCGGCGGCCGCGCCTTCTACTGCGGCCGGGCCGAATTCATCGTCGAACCCGACGACGAGCTGGGACGCGGTTTTCTCTTACGCTAGCGCCGGGCCCAACAAACGGAATCGAGCGTACCGTTGGGTACGCCCCGGAAGCGCAGGACATCGGCATTCGCAAGCCGGCATTACCAGAGCATCAGCACTCCTAAGCCGCTTCCCGCGCCGAGATGGCCTTGTGCAAATGCACCATCATGGCGGCGGCGAACAGCGGCGTCAGAAGGTTGAGCAGCGGCACGGCGAGGAAGGCAGCAACAACCAGCCCGGCGAGAAACACCGTGACGGCATGTTTTTTGCGTAACGCCCGTGCTTCGGCCTCCGGGCGAAAGCGCATGGCGGCGAATTCGAAGAATTCGCGTCCCAGCAGATAGCCGTTGACGATGAAGAAGGCAGCGATGTTGATGCCCGGCACCAGCAGCAGCAGCAAGGCCACGATGTTGCCGAGGATGACGACGCCGAAGAATCTTATCGCCAGCACCAGCGAGCGCAGCGCCGGCATGGCGCGGCCGGGTGGGTCATTGGGATAGTCGGTGCGCTCGACCAGTTCGGCGGCGTCGTCGAGGAACAGGCCGGCGATGATCGCCGTCACCGGCGCGATCAGCAGCGCCAGACCCAGCGCCAGACCGATCCCGGCGACGATGACGCCCAGCCATCCGGCCCAGGACGGCAGTGCGGGCAGCCATGCGTCGATCCATGGCCAGGCCAGCCATTCGAACAGGCCCTCGATGGCGAACCAAAGCGCGGCGAGCGCCAGCAAGGTCAGGCCCAACGTTTTTACGAACACCGAGCGGAATTCGGGCGAGAACAGCTGGCTGGCGGCGGCGCGGGCGGCGCTGGAGATCACGGCGTTTCCAATTCCATGTTGAACATCTGCGAAATAAGCGGAGACACGAGAAGTCACAAGCGCAACCAAGGGCGCAACCACGTGCGGCGTCACGCCAATTAAAATCACGACCTAGGCAAAGCCGCATCAAATCGCTAGACCCGCCCGCGGCCGGCATGCCAGAAAGCCGGTGGTTTTTCGCGGAGACATGATTGATGCCGAACTATGACGTGCTTTGTATCGGTAATGCCATTGTCGACATCATCGCCCAGTGCGACGAGGCATTCCTTGAGACGAACGGCATCATCAAGGGCGCGATGAATTTGATCGACACGAGGCGCGCCGAGCTGCTCTACAGCCGCATGGGCCCGGCCATCGAAGCCTCCGGCGGCAGCGCCGGCAACACGGCGGCGGGCGTCGCCAGCTTCGGCGGCCGCGCCGCCTTCTTCGGCAAGGTCTCGAATGACACGCTCGGCGAGATCTACGCCCATGACATGCACGCCCAGGGCGTGGCCTTCGACACCAGGCCGCTCAATGGCGAACCGCCGACGGCGCGCTCGATGATCTTCGTCACGCCGGACGGCGAGCGCTCGATGAACACCTATCTCGGCGCTTGCGTCGAGCTCGGTCCGGAGGATGTCGAGGCGGACAAGGCGTCGGGCGCCGCCATTACCTATTTCGAGGGCTATCTGTGGGACCCGCCGCGCGCCAAGGAAGCGTTCCGGCAGACGGCGAAGCTCGCCCACGCAGCCGGGCGCGAAGTGTCGATGACATTGTCGGATTCGTTCTGCGTCGACCGCTACCGCGAGGAGTTTCTGGAGCTGATGCGCTCGGGCACCGTCGATATCGTCTTTGCCAATAGCCACGAGATCAAGTCGCTGTACCAGACCGCCTCGTTCGACGAGGCGCTGGCCCAGATCCGCAAGGATTGCAAGATCGCCGCCGTCACCCGCTCCGAAAAGGGCTCGATCATCGTGCGCGGCGACGAGACCGTCACCATCAATGCGACGGAAATCCGCGAACTGGTCGACACCACCGGCGCCGGCGACCTCTATGCCGCCGGCTTCCTCTACGGCTACACACAAGGCCGCAGCCTGAAGCATTGCGGCGATCTCGGCTCGCTGGCGGCCGGGCTGGTGATCCAGCAGATCGGGCCAAGGCCGCGGCAGAATTTACGCCACGAGGCTGAGCAGGCAGGGCTGCTGTAGGAAGAGGCGCTCGTTCCTCACGCCCCGGCGGTATAAGCGGCAATCGCCGCCATGTTGACGATGTCGCTGTCCTTGGCGTTGAGCGAGACGATCTGAACCGGCTTATCCAAGCCGACCAGCAGCGGGCCGATGACGGTCGAGCCACCGAGCTCCTGCAGCATCTTGGTCGAGATCGAGGCCGAGTGGAATGCCGGCATGATCAGCACATTGGCCGGACCGGTCAGCCGGATGAACGGGTATTGCGCCATGGCGCGTGCGCTGAGCGCCACGTCGGCTGCCATCTCGCCGTCATATTCGAAATCGACGCGCCGCTTGTCGAGGATGCGCACCGCTTCCTGGATGCGTTCGGAGCGCTCGCCCTGCGGATGGCCGAAGGTGGAATAGGCAAGCATGGCCAGCCGCGGCTCATAACCCATGCGGCGGGCAAAGCCGGCGGCCTCCTCGGCGATGTCGGCGATCTGTTCGGCATTCGGCATATCGTGCACGGCGGTGTCGGCGACAATCACGGTTCGGCCCCGCGCCAGCACGATCGAGGCGCCGATGACGCGGTGGCCGGGCTTGGCGTCGATGATGCGGCGGATGTCGTCGAGCGCCGTCGAGTAGTTGCGGGTGACGCCGGTGACGATGCCATCGGCATCGCCCAGCGCCACCATGCAGGCGGCGAAATGGTTGCGGTCGTTGTTGATCAGGCGCTGGCAGTCGCGAAACAGGAAGCCCTTGCGCTGCATGCGCTCGTACAGATAGTCGGTGTAGACGCCGTTGCGGCGCGACAACCTGGCATTGATGATCTCGATGCCTTGCTTGTTCAGTTCGATGCCGGCGTTCCTGGCGTTCTCCTTGATGATGTCGTCGCGGCCGAGCAGGATGGCGGTGCCGAGCCGCTGGTTCACATAGGAGACGGCGGCGCGCATCACCTGCTCCTCCTCGCCCTCGGCGAAAACGATGCGCTTGGGCTGGCGGCGCACGCGGTCGTAGATGCGCTGCAGGGTCGAGGCGATCGGATCGCGGCGTGCGGAAAGCTCCTGCGCGTAGCGGTCGAGGTCGAGGATCGGCTTGCGCGCGACGCCGGATTCCATCGCGGCCTTGGCAACCGCGATCGGAATGGCCGAGATCAGGCGCGGGTCGAACGGCACCGGGATGATGTAGTTGGGGCCGAATTTCGGCCGCATGCCCTGGTAGGCGGCGGCGACGTCGTCGGGTACATCCTGGCGCGCCAGTTCGGCGAGCGCACGCGCCGCGGCGATCTTCATGTCGTCATTGATGGTGGTCGCCCGCACGTCCAGCGCGCCGCGGAAGATGTAAGGGAAGCCAAGCACGTTGTTGACCTGGTTCGGATAGTCCGAACGCCCGGTCGCCATGATGGCATCGGCGCGGATTTCGGCGACTTCCTCCGGCGTGATCTCCGGATCGGGGTTGGCCATGGCGAAGATGATCGGCTTCTCGGCCATCGACTGCACCATCTTGGTGGTCAGCGCGCCCTTGGCTGAGAGGCCGAGGAACACGTCGGCACCGTCGAGCGCCTCGGCCAGCGAGCGCGCGTCGGTCTTGACGGCGTGCGCCGACTTCCACTGGTTCATGCCTTCGGTGCGGCCCTGGAAGACGACGCCTTTGGTGTCGCACAGGATGATGTTTTCGGGCGCAAAGCCCATCGCCTTCATCAGTTCGATGCAGGCGATGCCGGCGGCACCGGCGCCGTTGCAGACCATTTTGGTGGTCTTCATGTCGCGGCCGGTGATTTCCAGCGCGTTGATCAGGCCGGCCGCCGAAATGATGGCGGTGCCGTGCTGGTCGTCATGAAAGACCGGTATGTCCATAAGTTCGCGCAGCCGCTGCTCGATGATGAAGCACTCCGGCGCCTTGATGTCTTCCAGATTGATACCGCCGAACGACGGCCCAAGGAAACGCACGCAATTGATGAACTCTTCGGCATCCTCGGTGTCGACCTCGAGATCGATCGAATCGACATCGGCGAAGCGCTTGAACAGCACCGCCTTGCCTTCCATCACCGGCTTGGCGGCCAGCGCGCCGAGATTGCCGAGGCCGAGGATGGCGGTGCCGTTGGAGATGACGGCGACCATATTGCCGCGCGCCGTGTAGTCGAAGGCGCGGCTGGGATCCTCGGCGATGGCAAGCACCGGAACCGCGACGCCCGGCGAATAGGCGAGGCTGAGGTCGCGCTGGGTGGCCATCGGCTTGGTGGCGACGATCTCCAGCTTGCCGGGGCGGCCCATGGCATGGAATTCCAGCGCCTCCTGCGCACTGACGGAGGGGCCGTTGCTTTCGGTTTTCTTGGCCATGATGCTTTCGATTTCCTCACCCGTGCAGCACCTCGTTGAGACGCGCGCGGTGCTTTCTTTTGTGGAACGTTCGGGATTAAGGCTACACTTCGCCGCTGTAAACCGCCAAGCAGATGGCTTGGGAAATTTTGGAAGCAACTTCTTGAACGACGAAACGCCCATTCGCAGCGACAGCGCTACGCCGGCCTTTGCGCCGGCAACGCCGATGATGGAGCAGTATATCGAGATCAAGGCGGCGAACCCGGATTCGCTGCTGTTCTACCGCATGGGCGATTTCTACGAGCTGTTCTTCGATGACGCCGAGAAGGCGAGCCGGGCGCTCGGCATCGTCCTGACCAAGCGTGGCAAGCACCAGGGCCTCGACATCCCGATGTGCGGCGTGCCGGTGCATGCCGCCGACGATTATCTGCAGAAGCTGATTGGACAAGGGTTCCGCGTCGCCGTCTGCGAGCAGATCGAGGATCCGGCAGAGGCGAAGAAACGCGGCGGCAAATCGGTGGTGCGCCGCGACGTGGTGCGGCTGGTAACGCCCGGCACCATCACCGAGGACAAATTGCTGGCGCCGTCGGAATCGAGTTTCTTGATGGCACTTGGCCGGGTCAAGGGCGGAGCCGATCAAAGAAGCGGGGAGCGCAGCAGCGCGACAGGGAACCAAGGAAGTTTTGCGCTGGCCTGGATCGAGATCTCGACCGGCGCCTTCCGCGTTGCCGAGACCAGCGCCGACCGGCTGCTCGCCGATGTCTTTCGCGTCGACCCACGCGAACTGATCGTCGCCGAACCGGTGTTTTACGATCCGGAGCTGAAACCGGTGTTCGATGTGCTCGGCCGCATCGCCAGTCCGCAGCCGCCGAGCCTGTTCGACTCGGCGTCGGCCGCCGGGCGCATCGCCCGTTTCTTCGAGGTGGCGACGCCGGACAGTTTCGGCACGTTTTCCCGCGCCGAACTGTCGGCGATCTCGGGCGCCATCGCCTATGTCGAGAAGACGCAGAAGGCCGAGCGGCCGCCGCTGTCGCGGCCCGAGCGCGAGGAGCAGGGTTCGACGCTGTTCATCGATCCGGCGACACGCGCCAATCTGGAACTGCTGCGCACGCTGTCCGGCAGCCGCGAGGGGTCGCTGTTCAAGGCGATCGACCGCACGGTGACCGGCGGCGGCGCGCGGCTGCTCGCCGACCGGCTGATGGCGCCGCTGACCGATCCGGCGGCAATTGGCGCAAGGCTGGATTCGGTGTCGTTCTTCCGGTCCGAGACACGGCTGTGCCAGGCGGTGCGGGCGAGCCTGAAGAGCGTCGCCGACATGCCACGCGCGCTGTCGCGGCTGGCGCTCAACCGCGGTGGCCCGCGCGATCTCGGCGCGCTGCGTGCCGGGTTCGAGGCCGCCGGCGCTATTGCCGAACTGTTTGGGGCGACCGCCCTGCCGCCAGAATTGGCGGCGGCGCTGGCGGCGATCGAGGCGCTGCCGCGCCCGCTGGCCGAGCATCTGACGCGGGCGCTCGCCGACGAACTGCCGCTGCTCAAGCGCGACGGCGGCTTCGTCCGTTCCAGCTACAACGCTGAGCTCGACGAGATGCGGGCGCTGCGTGATGAATCGCGCAAGGTGATCGCCGGGCTGGAGCGCTCGCTGATCGACGAAACCGGCATCCGCTCGCTGAAAATCCGGCACAACAATGTGCTTGGCTACTACATCGAAGTCACCGCCAACAACCATGCGATCATGACGAGCAGCGACGGGGCGAAGGCGCGCTTCATCCATCGCCAGACCATGGCCAACGCCATGCGCTTCACCACGACCGAACTGGCGGACTTGGAATCGAAGATCGCCAATGCCGCCGACCGGGCGCTAGCGATCGAGCTTGCCGCCTTCGACAGGCTGACGGCGGAAGCGGTCGGCGAGGCGGACAAGATCCGCGCCGGCGCCGAAGCACTCGCCGTGCTCGACGTGTCGGCGGCACTGGCGCTGCTTTCCGAAAGCGAGGCATGGTGCCGACCCATCGTGGACGCGAGCCTCGCCTTCGCCATTTCGGGCGGGCGGCATCCGGTGGTGGAACAGTCGCTGCGGCGTTCGGGCGAAGGACCGTTCGTCGCCAATGATTGCGATCTGTCGCCGGAAGGCAATGCCAAAAACGGCGCGATCTGGCTGCTGACCGGCCCCAATATGGGCGGCAAATCGACCTTCCTCAGGCAGAATGCGCTGATCGCCATCCTCGCCCAGACGGGCTCCTTCGTGCCGGCGACATCAGCCCATATCGGCGTCGTCGACCGGCTGTTTTCACGTGTCGGCGCCTCCGACGATCTGGCGCGCGGCCGCTCGACCTTCATGGTCGAGATGGTCGAAACGGCGGCGATCCTCAACCAGGCCGGCGAGCGCGCGCTGGTGATCCTCGACGAGATCGGCCGCGGCACCGCCACCTTCGATGGCCTGTCGATCGCCTGGGCGGCGGTCGAGTATCTGCACGAGAAAAACCGCTGCCGGGCGATCTTCGCCACCCATTTCCACGAAATGACTGCGCTGGCCAGCAAGCTTGCTCGACTGCACAATGTCACCATGCGGGTCAAGGAATGGGAAGGCGACGTGGTCTTCCTGCACGAGGTCGGCAAGGGTGCCGCCGACCGCTCCTACGGCGTGCAGGTGGCGCGTCTGGCCGGCTTGCCGGAGGCGGTGGTCGGGCGGGCCAGGGAAGTGCTGCATCAGCTGGAAGCGGGCGAGGTTTCGGGCAAGGCCAACCGGCTGGTCGACGATCTGCCGCTGTTTTCGGTGGCGGTGAAACGGGAAGCGCCGAAGCCGGTGAAGGACGATGCACTGGGCGCCGCGCTCGGAGCGATCAACCCCGACGAGATGACGCCGCGGGAGGCGCTGGAGGCGCTGTATCGGCTGAAGGGAATGGCGGGGAAATAGCTGGGCCTCGTCCGCTCCCATCCCTCAAATCATCTGCAGGCCCTGCTTGCGCCTCGGCGGTGGGAAGGCGCGGTCGATTTCGGTGAAATCCTCACGCGTAAGCTCGATGTCGAGCGCCGCGACATTCTGGCGGATATGCTCCTGCTTGCTGGCCTTTGGAATGGCGATGACGCCGTCCTGTGCCATCACCCAGGCCAGCGCCAGCTGAGCCGGCGTCGCATCGTGGCGGGCGGCGATGGCTTCGAGGCTGGCGTTGCGCGCCAATACGCCCTGGTCGACCGGCGAATAGGCCATCAGCGGAATGCCGCGCTGCCGGCTCCAGGGCGCAAGGTCGAATTCGGGGCCGCGCTGGGACAGATTGTAGAGGATCTGGTTGGTCTGGACGCCGTCGCCGGCCGGCAGGCTGACCAGTTCCTCCATCTCATGAGTGTCAAAATTGCTGACGCCCCAATGGCGGATCTTGCCGGCTTTTTTCAACGCTTCGAAGGCCTCGACCGTTTCCGCCAGCGGCACGCTGCCGGGCCAGTGCAGCAGATAGAGATCGATGCGGTCGGTGCGCAGATGCCTGAGGCTTGTCTCGCAGGCAGCCGGCACGCCGGTGCGCGAGGCGTTGGATGGCAGCACCTTGGAGACCAGGAACACCTCGTCGCGGCGCCCGGCAATAGCATCCGCCACCACTTCCTCGGCGCCACCGCTGGCATACATTTCGGCGGTGTCGATCAGCGTCATGCCGAGATCCAGCCCAAGCTTCAGGGCATTGACCTCATCGGCATGGCGGCGGGCGTCCTCGCCCATTTTCCAGGTGCCTTGACCCAGCACGGGAACGGCTTCGCCCGAGGGCAATGTTGTGGTTCTTATCGTTGACGGCATGGCGTGCTCCAGTCGAGGCCCGATGGCCGATGCTACTTCACCGGATGGGCGACCAGCCAATCCTGCATCCGCTTGATCTCGGCTTCCTGCGCCGCGATCACCGCTTCGGCCAGCTTGCGCATTTCCGGATCCTTGCCATTGGCAAGCTCGACCTTGGCCATGTCGATAGCCGCCTGGTGATGCGGGATCATGCCGCGGGCGAAATCGACATCGGCATTGCCGGAATATTCGATCGCCGTCATCGCGGTGTGCATTTTGTCCATCGCCGCCTTGTAGCTGTCGGTCGAGGCACCCTGCGCGCCCATCGCCCCCATGTCGTGCGCCCCCATGTCGTGTTTCGTCTCCTGGGCTTGCGACGGAATGCTTTCCAGGAAAACGGCAAGCAGCATTCCGGCCGCCATCAGCAGCAGCACGATCTTCTTGGCCAACGTCATTCATGATCTCCTTTTTGAACGAGTTCCTATCTGGGGACTTGGCTCAGAGTTTCAACGTCCTGAGCCGCAACGCGTTGGTGATCACCGAAACCGAGGACAGGCTCATCGCCGCTGCCGCAATCATCGGCGACAACAGCGTGCCGGTGAGCGGATAGAGCACGCCGGCGGCGACCGGCACGCCAAGCACGTTGTAGAGGAAGGCGAAGAACAGGTTCTGGCGGATGTTGCGGATCGTCGCCTGGGCGAGCGTGCGGGCCCGAACGATGCCGTTGAGATCGCCCTTGACCAGCGTGATCCCGGCGCTTTCGACCGCGACATCGGCGCCGGTGCCCATGGCGATGCCGACATCGGCGGCGGCCAGCGCCGGCGCGTCGTTGACGCCGTCGCCGGCCATGGCGACGCCGCCGCCGCTGGCGCGCAACTCCTCGACCAGCGCGCTCTTCTGTTCCGGCAGCAGGCCGGCACGCACCTCGTCGATGCCGAGTTTGCTTGCGATGGCCTTCGCCGTGCGTTCGTTGTCGCCGGTCGCCATGATGATCTTCAGGCCGCGCTCGTGCAGCGCCTTTATCGCCTCTGATGTCGTCGCCTTGATCGGGTCGGCGACGGCGACGATACCGGCCAGCTTGTTGCCGACGGCGACGAACATCGCGGTCTTGCCCTCGGCCTGCAGCGCCTCGGCGCTGGTCGAGATGGATGCGATATCGATGCCGAGAGCGGCCATCATCGCGGCGTTGCCGAGCGCCACCTTCTGTCCCGACACCGTGCCGGAAACGCCCTTGCCGGTGACCGCCTCGAAACCGCCGGCGTCGGGAATCTTTACGCCGCGTTCACGGGCGCCTTCGACGATCGCCTCGGCCAGCGGATGCTCCGAGCCTTTTTCGAGGCCGGCGGCAAGGGCCAGCAGATCATCGTCCGCCATGCCCTCGGCAGCGACGATTTCGGTCAATCTCGGCCGGCTTTCGGTCAATGTGCCGGTCTTGTCGACGATCAGCGTGTCGACCGAGGCAAAGCGCTCGAGCGCCTCGGCGTCCTTGATCAGCACGCCGGCATGCGCGCCGCGCCCTGTGGCGGTCATGATCGACATCGGCGTGGCAAGGCCCAGCGCGCAGGGACAGGCGATGATCAGCACCGAGACCGCCGAGACGATTGCAAAGATCAGACTGGGTTGCGGCCCGAAGATCGCCCAGGCGATGAACGCAACGATCGCAACCACCACGACGGCCGGGACGAAATAGAAGGAGACGCGGTCGGCCAGGCCCTGGATCGGCGCGCGCGAACGCTGCGCCTTGGCGACGAGCTCGACGATCCGCGCCAGCGCAGTTTCGGCGCCGATCCTCTCGGCGCGCATGATCAGCGAACCGTTCTTGTTGAGCGTGCCGCCAGTGAGCGGGTCGCCTTCAGTCTTTTCGACCGGCAGAGGCTCGCCTGACAGCATCGATTCGTCGACGGAAGAGCGACCTTCCAGCACCATGCCGTCGACTGGCACGGCGTCGCCAGGGCGGATGCGCAGGCGGTCGCCGGCCTTGACCGTGTCGAGCGGCACGTCGTTTTCGGAACCGTCCTCGCCGATCAGCCGCGCGGTCTTCGGCGCGAGGTCGAGCAGCGCGCGAATCGCCGAGCCGGTTTTTTCACGGGCGCGCAATTCCAGCACCTGGCCGAGGAAAACCAGCGCCACGATGACGGCGGCTGCCTCGAAATAGACCGGGACCGTGCCCTCATGACCGCGGAACTGGTGCGGAAATATATCGGGGAACAGCGCGGCTGCGACGCTGTAGAGATAGGCGGCACCAACGCCGAGCGAAATCAGCGTCCACATGTTGGGGCTGCGGTTGAGAACCGATTCCCAGCCGCGATGGAAGAAAGGAAAAGCCGCCCACAGCACAACCGGGCTGGCCAGCGCCAATTCCACCCAGATCTTGGTCGAATCCTCGATGAAGGCGCTAAACGTCAGGCCGAGCATCGGCGCCATGGCGAAGATCAGCAATGGCACCGACAACACGGCGCTCACCCAGAAGCGCCTGGTGAAATCGACCAGTTCCGGGTTCGGGCCCTCGTCGCCGGTCGGCGCGCCCATCGGTTCCAGCGCCATCCCGCAGATCGGGCAGGCGCCTGACTTGTCGCGGACGATTTCTGGATGCATCGGACAGGTGTATTGCGTGCCTTTCGGCATCGCCTGCTGCTCCGGCCTGTCGCCAAGATACTTTGCCGGCTCCGCCTCGAACTTCACCTTGCAACCGGCCGAGCAGAAATAGAAGCCCTGGCCTTCATGCCGGGAAAAGTGCTTCGCGGCGGCACGCTCGACACGCATGCCGCAGACCGGATCGGTGGCGGTAATGTAGTTTTCCGGCTCGGCCGTGAACCTCGAACGGCAGCGCTCGCTGCAGAAACGATAGCGATGGCCGCCATGCTCGGCGGTCGGCTTGCCGGCGGCCGGATCGACGGTCATGCCGCAGACCGGATCGCGAATGACCGCGTCGGCGACGGACGGAGCAGCTTTCGGCGGGCAGCAACCGCTATGGGCGTGATGGTCGTGGTCGGAATGCGTCAATGCGGAAAGGCCTCTCTGTCTCGAACTTGCAACAGAGGTAGTGCTTCCAATAACTGGAAGGTCAAGGCCAATTTCGATGTTTGGTGCCGTGGTGCGTGCCGGACTGCCTGACCCAAACCGCTCCATGCTTATGGCCGCCGCCACTTCCGGGCTTGGCAACATCGTCCAGCAAGACCATCTATCAAGTGCGGCAGGAGGCGATCATCCGGTTTCGACTCCCGTGGAGAGCGTGTCCGTCCGCCCCATACCCAGCGCCGCGAAAACGCGCTATAGACGCCGCCAAAACGGCGAGGCCGAACGGCACTTATGGCAAGAATCTCTCTGAAGCTCGACGAACTGATCGACGGCGAAGCCTTGCGCCGCGAGATGACTGCGCTGACTGAGGCCACGGCAGGCGACGGCTCCGGCAAGGCTGCGCGTGCCGGTGTTCTCCAGCTTCTCAAGAGCAGGCTGGCCGCCGGCCGCAGCATTGCCGAACGCATGCTGATGGACGACGGCAGCGGCACTGCCTGCGCCGCCCGGCTGTCGCATCTCATGGACGAAATCATCCGCGCGCTCTACGAGTTCGCCGCAACCCACGTCTATCGCGTCAAAAACCCGTCATCGGCCGAACGCATGGCCGTCGTAGCGGTCGGCGGCTATGGCCGCGGCACGCTAGCGCCGGGATCCGATATCGATCTCCTCTTCCTGCTGCCCTACAAGCAGACGCCATGGGGCGAGCAGATCGTCGAATACATGCTCTACGTGCTGTGGGACCTGGGGCTGAAGGTCGGCCACGCCACC
This sequence comes from Mesorhizobium sp. WSM4845, assembly GCF_055811455.1. Classification (NCBI taxonomy): domain Bacteria; kingdom Pseudomonadati; phylum Pseudomonadota; class Alphaproteobacteria; order Hyphomicrobiales; family Phyllobacteriaceae; genus Mesorhizobium; species Mesorhizobium sp. WSM4845. The sequence goes on along the minus strand of NZ_JBVVQA010000006.1, from coordinate 158,943 downwards.
CGCAACATCGACGAATGCCTGCGGCAGTCGCGCACCGACATCACCATCCGCACCTCGATCCTGGAGGCGCGTTTCCTGTGGGGCGAGCAGAAGCTCTATGACGAGCTCTTGCAGCGCTTCGACCGCGAGGTGGTGCGCACGACCGGACCCGAATATGTGCAGGCCAAGCTTGCCGAACGCGACGAGCGTCATGCGAAGGCCGGCGAAAGCCGCTATCTGGTCGAACCCAACGTCAAGGACGGCAAGGGCGGCCTGCGCGACCTGCAGACGCTGTTCTGGATCGGCAAGTATTTCTACCGGGTCCGCACCGGCGAGGAACTGGTCGACAAGGGCGTCTTCACCGGCACCGAATACCGGGAATTCCAGAAGGCCGAGGACTTCCTGTGGGCGGTGCGCTGCCACATGCATTTCCTCACCGGCAAGGCCGAGGAACGGCTGCATTTCGACATCCAGCGCGAGATCGCCGAGCGGCTGGGCTACACCACACATCCGGGCCTGTCGGCGGTCGAGCGCTTCATGAAGCATTACTTCCTCGTCGCCAAGGACGTCGGCGATCTGACCCGCATCTTCTGCGCGGCGCTCGAGGAGGAGCAGGCCAAGCATGTGCCGGGCTTCAACCGTATCTTCCTCACCTTCTCGCGCCGCAAGCGCAAGCTTGCCGGCACGTCCGATTTCATTATCGACAACCATCGCATCAACATCGCCGACGACCTGGTGTTCGAGCGCGATCCGGTCAATCTCTTGAGGCTGTTCTGGTTCGCCGACAAGCACGGGCTGGAATTTCACCCCGATGCGCTGAAGCTGCTGACCCGTTCGCTCGGCCTCGTCGGCAAGGCGCTCAGGCGCGACGAGGAAGCCAACCGGCTGTTCCTCGACATATTGACGTCGGACCGCAATGCCGAACTCAACCTCAGGCGCATGAACGAGGCGGGACTGCTGGCAAAGCTGGTCCCGGATTTCGGCAAGATCGTCGCCATGATGCAGTTCTCGCTGTACCACCACTATACGGTGGACGAGCACCTGATCCGCTGCATCGGCGTGCTGGCCGAGATCGAGCGCGGCGACGGTGAAAAGGTCCACCCGCTTGCCCACTCGCTGATGCCGGGGCTGAAGAAAAGCCGCGAGGCGCTCTATGTCGCGGTGCTGCTGCACGATATCGCCAAGGGCCGGCCGGAGGACCATTCCGAAGCTGGCGCCCGGATCGCGCGGCGGATCTGCCCGCATATGGGGCTGTCGGCGGCCGACACCGAAACGGTCGCCTGGCTGGTCGAGAACCATCTCGTCATGTCGATGACCGCGCAGACCCGCGACCTCAACGACCGCAAGACGATCGAGGACTTTTCCGCGATCGTGCAGTCGGTTGAACGGCTGAAGCTGCTGCTCGTCCTGACCGTCTGCGATATCAGAGGCGTCGGGCCTGGCGTCTGGAACGGCTGGAAGGGTCAGTTGCTGCGCACGCTCTACTACGAAACCGAACTGCTGTTGACCGGCGGGTTTTCGGAAGTGTCGCGTGCGATGCGCACCGCGGCCGCCCGCGAAAAGCTGGCCGAGGCGCTCGCCGATTGGCCGGAAAAGGCGCGCAAGCGCTATGTCGCCAAGCACTATGAGAATTATCTGCTGGCGGTCGATCTCGCCGACCAGCTTCGCCACGCCGAATTCATCCGTGAGGCGGATGCGGCGGGCAAGAAGCTCGCCACGATGATCAAGACCCACCAGTTCGAGGCGGTGACCGAGATCACCGTGCTGGCGCAGGACCATCCCCGCCTGCTGTCGGTCATTGCCGGCGCCTGTGTGGCGGCCGGCGGCAACATCGTCGATGCGCAGATCTTCACCACCTCCGACGGCCGCGCGCTGGACACCATCCTGATCTCGAGGGAATTCGACCGCGACGAGGACGAACGCCGCCGTGCCGAACGCGTCGGCCGGCTGATCGAGGACGTGCTGTCGGGCAAGAGCTGGCTGCCGGAGATGATCGAGAAGCGCACCAAGCCGCGGCGCGGCGCCAAGGTCTTCCGCATCCAGCCGCGCGCCGAAATCCGCAACACGCTGTCGAACCGGTTCTCGGTGATCGAGGTCGAGGGGCTGGATCGGCCGGGCCTGCTGTCCGAGATCACCGGGGCGTTGTCCGACTTGTCGCTCGACATCGCCTCGGCACACATCACCACCTTCGGCGAAAAGGTCATCGACACCTTCTATGTCACCGATCTCACCGGCCAGAAGATCGACAGCCCGACCCGCATGGCCGCCATCAAAAACAGGCTGATCGCCGTCCTCGAAGGCACCGTGCCCGAGCGCGGCGGCAAGGCCAAGGCTGCGGCCGAGTGACCGCCACCACTCATTTGTCCCAATCCTGCAGGCAGTCTCCAGACGCATGAGCCTTGTCAAAAAGTTCGCGACGGTCGCTTCCGGCACGCTGATGAGCCGCGCCCTCGGCTTCGGCCGCGAGATGCTGATGGCGGCCGCGCTCGGCACCGGGCCGATCGCCGACGCCTTCAACGCCGCCTTCCAGTTTCCCAACACCTTCCGCCGGCTGTTTGCCGAAGGCGCCTTCAACGCCGCCTTCGTGCCGCTCTTCGCCAAGGAGATCGAAACCCACGGCACCGATGGCGCCAAGCGCTTTTCCGAAGAGGTGTTCGGCGTGCTGTTCACGGCGCTGCTGGCGCTGACCATCGCCATGGAACTGGCGATGCCGCTGATCGTGCGCTACCTGGTGGCGCCGGGCTTTGCCGACTCGCCGGGAAAGTTCGAGATGACGGTCCGGCTCGCGACCATCATGTTTCCCTATCTGATCTGCATGTCGCTCGGCGCCATGATGGCCGGCATGCTGAATTCGCTGCGCCGCTATTTCGCCGCCGCGGTGGCGCCGGTGTTCCTAAACGTCATCCTGATCGGCGTGCTCGCCTATGCCTGGCACAAGGGATCGGACGCGCGCACCGTTGGCTTCGCACTGGCCTGGGGCGTGCTGGCGGCGGGGCTGGTGCAACTGGCGATCGTCTGGGTGGCGGTGCGCCATGCCGGCATCTCGATCGGCTTTCGCCGGCCAAGGATGACGCCCAATGTCAAGCGGCTGCTGATCCTGGCGCTGCCGGCGGCGATCACCGGCGGCATCACCCAGATTAACCAGCTGATCGGCACCGCAATCGCCTCGGCGCAGGACAGCGCGGTGTCGTCGCTCGCCTATGCCGATCGCATTTATCAGCTGCCGCTCGGCGTCGTCGGCATCGCCGTCGCCATAGTGCTTCTGCCCGAACTGTCGCGGGCGCTGAAGTCGGGCAATCTGATCGAGGCGGCCAATCTGCAAAACCGGTCGGTGGAGTTCACGCTGTTCCTGACTTTGCCGGCGGCGGCGGCACTGCTGGTCATGGCGGAGCCGATCGTCGGGCTGGTCTACGAACGCGGAGCATTTGCCGCAAACAACTCGACGCCGATCGTGGCGGCGATCCTGGCGATCTTCGGCTTGGGGCTGCCGGCCTTCGTGCTGATCAAGGCGTTCACCCCCGGCTATTTCGCTCGCGAGGACACACGCACGCCGATGATCTTCGCCGCGATCTCGGTGGCGGTGAACATCACCACCGCGCTGACGCTGTTTCCGCAGATGGGCGCGCCGGGCATCGCCGTCGCCTCGGCCGTCGCCGGCTGGGTCAATGCGCTGATGCTGCTCGGCGTGCTGATCCGGCGCGGCCATTGGGGCCGCGACGTACCGCTCTTGAGACGCATCCCACGGCTGGTGCTGTCGGCGGCGGTGATGGCGGCGGCGCTGTATTTTGCCGAGCACTGGTTCGCCGCCCAACTGGCTTCGGGCTCGCCGCTGGTGGTAAAGACTGCAACCCTGCTTGGGCTGGTCGCCGGCGGGGCGCTGCTTTACTTCGTCACCGCCTTCGCCATCGGCGGCGCCGATTTCGGCATGATCCGGCGCAGTATGGCGCGGAAGGGATCACCGCCTGTCAGGGGACAGTCTCCAGATCCGTAAGCCGGAATTCGTCCGCCGTCGAAAGCATCGGAACGGCGTAGTAGTGCGCGCAAGCGTAGTGGAAACAGTCAGCCATGTTCAGGCGGATAGCGTTGTTGCGAAACCGCGACGCCGCCTCAACGGACAGAGATGTTGCGTCAGAGGCCGGCGGAAGCTCCCGCAGGGCAATTGCCCGCTCTTCGAGAAAACGGCTAACTATCTTCAGGCTTACGGCGACCGGTATGGCCAGCTTTTCCGATCGAGAAAGCGCCATCGCGGCTTCCCAAACGGCGATCGCCGACGTGAACGGAGCCGACGCCTCCATGACCGCGTGCGCACAGCGCTGGGCTTCGGCTTCGTCGCTCAGCACCGCGACGATAGCGGCTGCGTCGACGAACATCAGTCTTCGCCGGACAATTCGTCATAAACCGAGCGCGGCAGCGGGTTACGCGCCTGCTCGCTCAGCTCAATCCCGAACTCGGCCCGGAGCCGTGCCGCCGTCTCCAGCGGCGTCTCGCGATTACGCCGGCGCTCCAGAGCTTCACGCATAGCGATCACAATCGCCTCGGTAATGCCGACGCCCTCGACCTTCGCGAAGGCACGCGTCAAGCTGTCTGCCTCCTTGTTGCTTATGTTGATCGTCAATTCACTTCTTGCCTTATTCACGCTAATGTAGTTGAAATTATGTAGCTATCTACACGATTTTGTCAATATTCGCAATCTGTGCTGATGGCTGACGGCCTCTTGATCCGCTCCCCGCTCTCGTCCATAAGCGCGCCGTCGAAAGACTTTCGCCGCGCGCGAAACGGCCCTCCACAAGCCATGAGGACATATGACCGCCTTCAAGCCCCTCGTTTTTTCCGGCGTCCAGCCGACCGGCAATCTGCACCTCGGCAACTATCTCGGCGCCATCAAGAAATTCGTCGCCCTGCAGGACACCTCCGATTGCATCTATTGCGTCGTCGACCTGCATTCGCTGACAGCGCAGCTTGTCCATGAGGATCTCAAGGACCAGACGCGCGCGATCACCGCGGCGTTTCTCGCCTCCGGCATCGACCCGACGAAGCACATCGTCTTCAACCAGTCGCGGGTCATGCAGCACGCCGAGCTTGCCTGGATCTTCAACTGCGTCGCCCGCATCGGCTGGATGAACCGGATGACGCAGTTCAAGGACAAGGCCGGCAAGGACCGCGAGAACGCCTCGCTTGGTCTGCTCGCCTATCCGAGTCTGATGGCGGCCGACATTCTCGTCTATCGCGCCACCCATGTGCCGGTCGGCGATGACCAGAAGCAGCATTTGGAACTGACACGCGACATCGCGCAAAAATTCAACAACGACTTTTCGGACCGCATTGCCGGCCTTGGCGTCGGCGTCGAGATGAAGGTCGGCGAGGAGACCGTGAACGGTTATTTCCCGCTGACCGAACCGATCATCGGCGGACCGGCGGCGCGCATCATGTCGCTGCGCGACGGCTCGAAGAAGATGTCGAAGTCGGATCCGTCGGACCTGTCGCGCATCAATCTGACCGACGATGCCGACAGCATCTCGAAAAAGATCCGCAAGGCCAAGACCGACCCCGAGGCGTTGCCTGGCGAATTGGACGGCCTCGCCGGCCGGCCGGAAGCCGAAAACTTGGTCGGCATCTATGCGGGTCTCGCCGAGATCTCGAAGGAGGCGGTGCTGAAAGAGTTCGGCGGCCAGCAGTTTTCGGTGTTCAAGCCGGCGCTGGCCGACCTCGCGGTAGAAAAGCTGGCGCCGGTCGCCGGCGAAATGCGCCGCATTTCCGACGATCGCGCCTATGTTGATGCGGTGCTCAGGGATGGCGGCGAGCGGGCCGGCCTGCTGGCCGAGGCGACGATGAAGACCGTGCGCGACATCATCGGCCTGCTGCAGGGTTAATCTGCAGCCAATATCGCTACATCCGCCGGTCGCTTGCGGCCGGGCTGTGGCGGTGGCAGATTGCGACCGAAACCATTTGAGGTAGAATATGGTCTCCAAACGCCTCAGCCGCGAAGCCGGCCATCGCCGCAAGTTTTTGGCGATCATCGACGACACGCCCGAATGCGAACGAGCCGTCGTATACGCCTCGAAGCGCGCGCAGAGCACCAGCGGCGTGCTGGTGCTGCTCTACGTGATCGAGCCGGACGATTTCCAGCATTGGCTGGGTGTCGAGAAGATCATGCGCGAGGAGGCCACCGCCACCGCGCGCGCCGCACTGGACAGCTATGCCAACAAGGTGCGCCAGAAGCTCGGCATCGAGCCGGAACTGGTGGTGCGCGAAGGCAAGCCGACGGAAGAGATCCACAAATTGATCGAGGAGGACCAGGATATCGCCATCCTCGTGCTGGCCGCCGGCGCCGGCAAAGAGGGGCCGGGCCCGCTGGTCGGCGCGGTCGCCGGCAAGGGCGCCGCCTTCCCGATCCCGGTGACAGTGGTGCCGCAGAACCTGTCAGACGAAGAAATCGACAGCCTGGCCTAAGGTGTGTTGCAGAAGACCGCAAAAACATTCTCCCAGCCAGCCGTTCCGGCGATGGCTTTCGCTTGAATGTCCTGCCGATAGGGCCTATTTAGAATTATTCCAAACTATATGCCCGAACGGGCTCGGAGACGTCCATGTTCATCCAGACCGAATCGACGCCAAATCCGGCGACATTGAAGTTCCTGCCCGGCAAGGAAGTGCTTGTCGAAGGCACCGCCGATTTCCGCGATGCCGCCAGCGCTGCCGCGGCTTCGCCGCTGGCCGGCCGGCTGTTCGAGATCCCCGGCGTGACGGGCGTCTTCTTCGGCTATGATTTCGTCACCGTGACCAAGGACGGCCCCGACTGGCAGCATCTGAAGCCGGCGATCCTCGGCGCCATCATGGAGCACTTCATGTCCGGCGCGCCGGTCATGGCCAGGGCCGGCCCCGCCGCCGAGACCAGCCAGACCGGCGAATTCTACGACAAGGCCGACGAGGAACTGGTCATCACCATCAAGGAACTGCTCGACACGCGGGTGCGTCCGGCGGTCGCCCAGGACGGTGGCGACATCACCTTCCGCGGCTTCGAGAACGGCACCGTGTTCTTGCACATGAAGGGCGCCTGCGCCGGCTGCCCGTCGTCGACGGCGACGCTGAAGCACGGCATCCAGAACCTGCTCCGGCATTTTGTGCCCGAGGTGCAGCAGGTCGAACAGGTCTCTTAAGCTCAAAGGACGTCAATTCGCCCTTCGAGCGACACAAAAAACCGGGCCAAATTGCCCGGTTTTTTGTTTTGGGACGTCAGTTGTTGCCTAGACGGTCCGCGTATGAGTTCTAGAGAACGATGACCTTGGCGCCGACGGAGGTGCGGTCGTAAAGGTCGATGATGTCCTGGTTCATCAGCCGGATGCAGCCCGACGACATCGCCTTGCCGATCGAGTTCCACTCCGGGCTGCCATGCAGGCGGTAGCCTGAATCGCCGCCCTTGTTGAACAGATACAGGGCGCGCGCGCCGAGCGGGTTGGTCAATCCGGGATCCATGCCGCCGGCAAATTTGGCGAGTTCCGGCTGGCGCTTGATCATCGCCGATGGCGGCGTCCAGGTCGGCCATTCGCGCTTCGCCGCGATGCGGGCGGTGCCGCGCCATTCAAAACCCTCGCGGCCGACGCCGATGCCGTAACGCATCGCCTCGCCGCCGCCCATGACATAATAGAGAAACTTGTTCTGCGTATCGACGACGATGGTGCCCGGCTTTTCATCGCTGTCGTAGCTCACCACCTGCCGGCGGTACTTGAACGGCACCTTTTCGATCGGAATGCGCGGCAGTTGATAGCCCGCATCGGTCATCGGGCCATAGTTGTTGGTGAATATCTGCGAGCCGATGGTGCTGCAACCAGCAATAGCTGTCGACAGCGCAAGTGCGGCGACGATTGCGAATGACTTCATGCGCATGAAAAGGTCCGATGCCCCGCCCGAAAGATAGCGGCACGAGACGGCCGCCTTGTCGCCATCATTCATGCTGTCATTTGCTTTGCTTGCCAAGCGGGGGATGCCTATATGCATGGGCTTACATGCCGGTAAGTCCGAAGCTGTGGCTTTTCGGCAACGGCACTCATAAGATTATGTAGGAAATTCAATGGGGCGGTCCGCCAGGCCGCCGGAAGTTAGGGAACCAATCATGAATGTCGGAGATGCCGCCCAGCGTTCCGGCCTGCCGGCCAAGACCATTCGCTACTATGAGGAGATCGGCCTGATCCGCCCGCAGCGCGCCGGCAACGGCTACCGCGACTATTCGGGCGACGACATCCACCGGCTGACGTTTCTGCGCCGCGCGCGCAATCTCGGCTTTTCCATCGACGACTGCCGCCAGCTGATGGCGCTCTACCAGGACCGCAGCCGCGCCAGCCATGACGTGCGCGAGATCGCCGCCGCGCATGTGACGGCAATCGAGGAGAAGGTGCGCGAACTGCAGTCGATGCGCTCGACCCTGCAGAAGCTGATCCATGCCTGCCACGGCGATGACCGGCCGGACTGCCCGATCCTGGACGATATCGCGGGGGCGGTTTTGCCATCAGACACAGTCGTTCCCGCCCAGGTGTGAAGGGCGAGACCCGTAATGCCAGCCGTTTTGCAGGTTGGGATTTCCAGGGATCAAGAGGTGCCGTCGACACGCTCGGCTATGGCGAATGCCTGCAGGTTCCTTGCCTTGCCGTGGTCTTCTTCGGCGTTGGCGATAATCGAGAAGAACGCCGCGCGGGCGATGTCCTTCTTTGACGCGTTCGGGTGTTCCTTCCTGGCCGCTTTGATCAATTGCTTGGGTGCCATGTCAGGCGTCACGACCCGCATCAGGGTGTCGGCTACCGCCTGCATCTCGTCCGCGTTCATCATCCACACTCCCTGGAGCCACCCGCATTCGCACAGTATCTCATATTGCTAATGTGTGGAACGTGCAGCGTCCGTTTGAGTACCAAGATTTCACGCAGAAATCACATTTCAAGCGCGCCTTGGGTGCCTTCCAGAAAACGGTTCAAACCGTGAACAAAGTCTGTCATGGTGCGCCCATGCCAATTATCTCACCGATTCCTCTCAATCCCCTGATCGATGGCCGCCAGTCGGAGCGCGCGATGCTGGTTCGGCGCGGCGTGCAGCGGCTGCTCAGGGAGATGGGCGCGCATGTGCTGCCGGAACTGTCGCTGGCGACCGGGCGCCGCGCCGACCTCGTCGCGCTGACCCGCCAGGGCGACATCTGGATCATCGAGATCAAATCCTCGATCGAGGATTTCAGGGTCGACCGCAAATGGCCGGACTACCGGCTGCACTCCGACCGATTTTTTTTCGCCACGCATCCCGGTGTGCCGTCGGAGATCTTTCCGCAGGAATGCGGTTTTATCCTTTCCGACGGCTACGGCGCCGAAATCCTGCGCGACGCGCCCGAGCACCGCATGGCGGCGGCGACGCGCAAGGCGCTGATGCTGAGGATCGCGCGGGCCGGAGCAGCGCGGCTGCTCGCGGCGGAACTTGCCGGCGTGGCGGTGCCGGCTCTGGAGGGCGAGAGCGAGTAGCTGGAACGTTTGTGCTCTTCCTTAGCCCTTCGCACTGCCACACATCCGCCTGCCGGCACCTTCTCACCGTATAGTGACGGAGAAGGGAGCTGGCCGTAACCTTGGCGCACTTTCTGCAACGCTGGAGATTGGCGAAATCCTTTGCGAAGGCGTCTTTCTCCCCGTCACTATACGGGGAGAAATGCTCGGGCATTGCAATGAGGGGCGGCGCGACGTTTGACGGCTACTCTTCCTCTTGGTCCATCCCATTCGCTGCCGGCGCCATCAGCAGCACGGCGGCGCCGAGGATGGCGGCGATGAAGGAGCCGGCGAGGATGCCGACTTTCACCGCGTCCTGGAGCTCGACATTGCTGGCGAAGGCGAGCAGGCCGATGAACAGGCTCATGGTGAAGCCGATGCCGCAGAGCAGCGAAATGCCGACCATGTGCAGCCAGCCGGCATTGACCGGCAGATCGGCGAGGCCGAGCCGGATGGCAAGCGCAGAAGAACCGAACACGCCGACCAGCTTGCCGGCGACGAGGCCGGCGGCGACGCCCAGCGTCAGTGGCTCGACCAGGGTGGCAGCACTGAGGCCGGCGAGCGGGACGCCGGCATTGGCGAAGCCGAAGATCGGGACGACGACGAAGGGCACTATCCTGTGCAGGCCGTGCTCGAGCCGGTGCAGCGGTGAATGGTCTGAATCCTGGCTGATGCCGGGGGTGATTTTCAAAGGTATGGTCAGGGCCAGCGCCACGCCGGCGAGCGTGGCATGGACGCCCGATTTCAGCACAAGCACCCACAGCACGACACCAAACAGGAGATAGGGCAGCAGCGTCAGCACCTTCATGCGGTTGAGCACGATGAGCAGAGCGATGACCGCGAAGGCGGCGCCGAGATAGGCGAGCGACAGGCCGCTCGTATAGAACACCGCGATGATGATAACGGCGCCAAGGTCGTCGATGATGGCGAGCGCGGTAAGAAATACCTTCAGCGACCCTGGCACGCGGCTGCCGAGCAGCGACAGCACGCCGAGCGCAAAGGCGATGTCGGTGGCGGTCGGGATCGCCCAGCCGGACAGGGCGGCTGGATTGTCGCGGTTGATGGTGACATAGACAAGTGCCGGCACCAGCATGCCGCCGGCAGCGGCGATGCCGGGCAGAGCGCGGCGTGGCCAGGTCGAGAGCTGGCCGTCCAGCATCTCGCGCTTGATCTCCAGGCCGACCAGCAGGAAAAACACCGCCATCAGGCCGTCATTGATCCAATGCGATACGCTGAGCGGTCCCAGATAGGCGTGAAGGGCGTCGAAATAGGTTTTGGCCAGCGGCGAATTGGCGACGACCAGCGCCAAGGCCGCGGCTGCCATCAGGACGATGCCGCCTGTCGCCTCGCTGGCCAGGAATTCGCGAAAGGTGGAAGTCGGCCGCGGCTTCTGGTCCTGCATGTCGTCTCCGTCGTGTCGCCTACCAGCCGGCAGGGACAACATCACCCTGTGCGATGATGCGCAACCGCCGATGGCAGGGCAGTTCTTACAGTGCCACGCGACCTTGGCGCGCGCAAAGGACGGTCAGGCGTTAGCGCGGCGCGCGTTTGGCGAGTATCCGCTGCAGCGTGCGGCGATGCATGTTGAGACGGCGGGCCGTCTCGGAGACGTTGCGGTCGCACATTTCGTAGACGCGCTGGATGTGCTCCCAGCGCACGCGATCGGCCGACATCGGGTTTTCAGGCGGTGCGGCGCGTTCGCCCGCAGTGCGGGTAAGAGCCGCGAAAACCTCGTCGGCATCTGCCGGTTTCGACAGATAGTCGATGGCCCCCAGCTTCACCGCCGTAACCGCGGTGGCGATGTTGCCGTATCCGGTGAGAATGACGGTGCGGGCGTCGTCGCGCTTCTCGCGGATGGCGGCAACGACGTCGAGGCCGTTGCCGTCGGCGAGCCGCATGTCGACCACCGCGTAGGCTGGCGGATTGGCGCGCGCCTTGGCCACGGCCTCCTCGACGCTCTCGGCCGTCTCGACCACGAAACCCCTGGTCTCCATGGCGCGGGCAAGGCGCGTGAGGAATGGCCTGTCGTCGTCGACGATCAGCAGCGAGGTGTCCTCGCCCTCAACCATTGCGCCAATCGTTTCGTCGCCATTCATCGTCTTGACATTCCTGCTGCCCGAATTTTACGCAGATATAGTTTTGGAGCGCTATTGTCCAATTCAAGCCGTGTCAAACATGGTGGCCGAAGCCGATTCAGGATTGAGGAAGACGCTGCGCGGCCACGATATCCGCACGACGGCGCCCTCGCCCGGCTCGTTTGAATTGCGGAAATCGAGCGTGGCGCCCGAGCGTTCAAGCAGGGTCTTGGCGATGAACAGCCCCAGTCCGAGGCCGCCGCCGGCCTCGGTGCCCTGGCGTGTCGACATATAGGGCTCGCCGATGCGATCGATGATTTCGGGAGGAAAGCCCGGCCCGTCGTCGGTGATCGAGAAGGTGACCGTTGCCTCGTTCCAGCTCCAGCGCACGGTGACGCTCTTGCGGGCAAAATCGACGGCGTTCTCGACCAGATTGCCGAGGCCGTAGATGACGCCGGGATTGCGCCGTCCCACCGGTTCGGGGCCGATGCGCTCGCCGGGGAGAAGCTTGATCGAGATGCCGAAATCGCGGTGCGGGGCGGTCATCTCCTCGACCAGCGAGGTCAGCGGCAGGCGGGAGAGATGCGCCTCGCCCTCGGAGGACAGGCTGGTCAGGCGTTTGAGGATCTCGCGGCAACGCTCGCTCTGCGAGCGCAGCAGCGTCACGTCCTCGCCGTATTTCGGGTCATTGCGGAGCGCCTTCTCCATCTCCTTGGCAACAAGCGTGATGGTGGCGAGCGGCGTGCCGAGCTCATGCGCGGCGGCGGCGGCAAGGCCGTCCAGCGCCGACAAATGCTGTTCGCGCTGCAGCACCAGCTCGGTGGCGGCAAGCGCGTTGGCGAGCAGCCGGGCTTCCTCGGCCACGCGGAAAGCGTAGATCGCGGTGAAGGCGATCGAGGAAAACACCGCCATCCACATGCCAGCGACGTAAATGAACGGCATCTCCAGCGGCGCGCCCTCGTACCAGGGCAGCGGCAGATGGAAGAACACCAGCAGGCTCGCCGTCACCATCACCAGCGCGCCGAGGATGGCGGTCAGGCGCAGCGGCAGCGACGTCGCCGAGATGACCACGGGCACGGTGACCAGCACTGAAAACGGGTTGGTGAGGCCGCCGGTCAGGTAGAGCAGACCGGCAAGCTGCAGGCTGTCGATGGTCAGGATGGCGAAAGCCTGCAGCGGGGTCAGCCGATGCGCCGCCGGATAACGGAAGGTCAGCAACAGGTTCATCCAGGCCGAACAGGCGATCAGCGCGAAGCAGAGACTGACCGGCAGCGGGAATTTCAGCCCGTAGGCAACGACAAGAACCGTCAGACTCTGGCCGACAATGGCAAGCCAGCGCAGCCTGATCAGCGTGTTGAGACGCAGCCGCTGGCTTTGCTGGAAGTCGGGCGCCCGCAGGATGTTTATCATGGCCAAGGATTATAGCCGGAAAAGGAGAAAGGCTAGGTCCCCCGCGGTTTGGCGCGGCTGGTGGCGGTGGCGAGAAGCGGGTTCTCCGGCCAGACATGCCGGGGATAGCGGCCACGCATCTCGGCTCGCACATCGGCCCAGGAGCCGCGCCAGAAACCGGGCAGGTCACGCGTCGTCTGGATCGGTCGGTGCGCCGGTGACAATAGCTCGAGCGTCAGCGGCACCGCGCCGTTGGCGATCGCGGGATGCCGGTCGAGACCGAACAGCTCCTGGACGCGGATCGCCAGCACCGGCCATTCACCGTCATAGCGGATCGGCACGCGGCTGCCGGATGGAGGGTCGAAATGGGTCGGCGCCAGCGCCTCGATCCGGCGCTGCAGATCGTGCGGCACCAATGCCATGAGGCCGGCCGAAAGCACGCCCGGATCGATCGCGGCAAAGGACGCCGCGCCGGAAAGGAAGGGCAGCAGCCAGTCGTCGATGCGGTCGATGAGCGCCGCATCGGAAACATCTGGCCAGGGCGCGCCAAGACCGCGATGCAGCCAGCCGAGCCGTTGGCGCAGTGTTTCGGCCTCCTTGCCCCACGGCAAAAGCGACAGCCCGTGTTGGCGCAGGGCGTCAAGGATGGCGCGATCGGCAGCGATGCCGGCCGGCGCCGGCAGCATGCGTTCGGACAGGGTGATGGCGCCGAGGCGAACGGTTTCACGCACACGCACCGCACGCCTGTCGCGGTGGAACCTGGTTTCGCGGTTTGTCTCGATCTTATCGGCGAGCGAAGCGCGAATGTCGGCTTCGTCTATCGCCGCCGCTGCCGTAATGCGGGCGTTCTGCGCCTTGCCCTGCAGATCGGCGACGACGAGCCAGGTTTCGCCCGCCAGCGGGTCGGCGGCGTCGAGCACGGCGCCTGAACCGTTGGCCAGCACGAAACGGCCGCGCTCTCCGCGCGCCCTGGCGACGCGGTCCGGCCAGGCATGAATGAGGAGAGCGCCGGCGCTGCCCTCCCCCCCGAGGGGAGGGTCGGCGAGTGAGCCTTGCCCAGCAAGGCGAGGGAGACGGGGTGGGGTCGGCGATGGCGTGCCCGACCCAATCCCACCCCGATCCGCTTCGCGGATCGACATACCGGGGCGAACCACGGGTTTCGCCCGTCCTTCGGTCCCCCTCGAAGGGGAGGGTGAAGCCTGTTTTGCCAGCCGCTCGGCGAGTTGCCGGGCGGCGGTGGCGCGCGGCGATCTTTCGGATCGGAACCGAATCAGCCGCCGTTCGAGGTCGGCGCCTTCGCCGCCAAGCCCACGCTCGGTGAGCAGCACGGCAAGCATGGCCGCTTCGAACGCCTGGCCGGTATTTGCCGCTTCGGCGACCATGTGAGCCAGCCGCACAGGCAGTGCCAGCCTGCGCATCGCAGCACCCGATTGCGTCAGTCGCCCTGCCTCGTCAATGGCGTCGAGCGCGCGAAGCAGCGCCCTTGCCTCGTTGAGTGCCGGGGCCGGCGGCGGATCGAGGAAGCAGAGGCTCGACGGGTCGGCGACACCGAAGGCGGCGCAATCGAGCAGAAGTCCGGAAAGGTCCGCCTCGAGGATTTCCGGCGGCGTGAAGGCGGGAAGTGCCGCGGTCTGCTCGGACCGCCACAACCGGACGGCGACGCCGGGCTGCGTGCGGCCGGCGCGGCCGGCGCGCTGGTCGGCGGAGGCTTTGCTGACCCGCACCGTCTCCAGCCGCGTCAGGCCGCTGGCCGGCTCGTAGCGCGGCAGGCGCGACAAGCCGGAATCGATGACGACGCGCACGCCGTCGATGGTAATCGAGGTCTCGGCGATCGAGGTCGCCAGCACCACCTTGCGGCGGCCGGACGGCGCCGGCTTGATCGCGGCGTCCTGCGCCTTGTTGTCGAGCATGCCATAGAGCGGCACGATGTCGGTGTCAGCACTGACGCGGCCTTGCAGCCGCTCGGCGGTGCGCTCGATCTCGCGCTGGCCGGGCAGAAAGGCGAGCACGCTGCCGCTCTCCTCGGCAAGGGCCGCGCGGATCGCCTTGGCCATCGCGTCCTCGATGGCGATGCCGGCCGGCCGCTCGTCGTAGCGGATGTCGACGGGAAAGGCGCGGCCTTCGCTCTCGATCACCGGGGCGCCGGAAAGCAGCCGAGCGACGCGCGCGCCGTCGAGCGTCGCCGACATGACCAGCAATCGCAAATCGGTCCGCAGCGCGCCTTGCACATCGAGCGCCAGCGCCAGACCAAAATCGCCGTCGAGCGAGCGCTCGTGGAACTCGTCGAAGAATACCGCCGAGACACCGGGCAACTCCGGATCGTCGAGGATCATCCGCGACAGCACGCCTTCGGTGACGACAAGGACCCTGGTCCTCGCAGAAGTGCGGTTCTCCATCCGCATGGCATAGCCGACCGTTTCGCCGGGCTCCTCGCCGAGCAGTTCGGCCATGCGGCGGGCGGCAGCGCGGGCAGCGAGCCGGCGCGGCTCGAGCAGAATGATCTTCCCCGTGCCGAGCCATGCAGCATCGAGCAGCGCCAGCGGCACCAGCGTCGTCTTGCCGGCGCCGGGCGGCGCCACCAGCACGGCACTGTTGCCATGGCCAAGCGCTTCACCGAGCGCCGGCAGGACGGCGGAGACCGGTAGCTCTGGCAAGGGTTTTCTGGTCATTGTTTCAGGGATGCATCCATCCAATCTCGCGGCAGGTCGGCCGCGCCCCGCATATCAGCGGTGGCGGTCGCCGCGCAACCGGGCAACGGACCAACTCAAAGCGAGTCCACCTCCTCGCCATAGTCAAAGGCGGAAGCCACCGACGATGACGCGGCCGAGGAGCGACAGGAAGTCGGGATATTTCCTGATGGAAGGGCGCGGCCAGGACCACCGCCCAGATACAAGCAAATTATGCTGCAGCGCAGCGACGAATTCGCTTGCGTTGTTTAGTAAAAATTGCATCACTAAACAAATTACTAAACATCCGCCGCTTAACTGCGTCGTCATGTTTAGCCCCCTGAGGAGGGGTTGAGGTTTTGAAACCGTCATCCGGGCGCGTTTCGCAAATGGGAGGAAGGCATGAAATCGACCTTGAAACTAACGTTGGGACTGACATCGGCGATGTTTGCGTCGACCGCCGTTTCGAATGTCGCGCAGGCTGAAGATCTGACGCTTTGCTGGGCAGCCTGGGACCCGGCCAACGCGCTTGTCGAATTGTCCAAGGATTTCACCAAGGAAACCGGCATCGGCATGAAATTCGAATTCGTGCCGTGGACCAACTATGCCGATCGCTTCCTCAACGAACTGAATTCCAAGGGCAAGCTGTGCGACCTGATCATCGGCGACAGCCAGTGGATCGGCGGCTCGGCCGAGAACGGCCACTACGTCAAGCTGAACGACTTCTTCGACAAGGAGAAGATCAGCATGGACGACTTCGTGCCAGCGACCGTCGTCGGCTACTCCGAATGGCCGAAGAACTCGCCGAATTACTGGGCGCTGCCGGCCATGGGCGACGTCGTCGGCTGGACCTATCGCAAGGACTGGTTCTCCAAGCCGGAACTGCAGAAGGAATTCAAGGAAAAGTACGGCTGGGATCTCGCAGCGCCGACGACCTTCGACCAGCTGAAGCAGATCGCCGAGTTTTTCCAGAAGCGCGAGATCGACGGCAAGACGGTCTATGGCGCATCGATCTATACCGAGCGCGGCTCCGAAGGCATCACCATGGGCGCCATGGACGGGCTCTACAGCTTCGGTTTCAAATATGAGAATCCCGACAAGCCATACGAGATGGACGGCTTCGTCAACTCCGAGAAATCGGTGAAGGGTCTTGAGTTCTACAAGGCGCTCTATGACTGCTGCACGCCTCCCGGGGCTTCCAACAGCTACATGGGCGAAGGCGTCGACGCCTTCAAATCCGGCCAGGTGGCGATGCACATGAACTTCGCCTTTACCTGGCCGGGCCTGCAGAAGGACGAAAATGTCGGCGGCGACAAGATTGGTTATTTCGCCAATCCCAAGGGGCCCGACGGCGATCAATTTGCCCAGCTTGGCGGCCAGGGCATCTCGGTGGTCTCTTACTCCGACAAGCAGGAAGCTGCGCTCAAATACATCAAGTGGTTCGCCAACAAGGACGTGCAGGCCAAATGGTGGTCGCTCGGCGGCTTTTCCTGCCTCAACGCGGTCGTCAAGGATCCAGGCTTCCCGGCCAGCCAGCCTTATGCGCAGACCTTCCTCGACTCCATGGCCATCGTGAAGGATTTTTGGGCAGAGCCCAGCTATGCGCCGCTGCTGCAGGCGTCGCAGAAGCGCTTCCATGATTACGTCGTCGCCGGCCAGGGTTCGGCCAAGGATGCACTTGATGGCCTGGTCAAGGACTGGACCGAGGTCTTCCAGGACGACGGCAAGATGTAGTTGGGGCAGTATCCAATCGGCTCCTCCCGAGCCACGACCGCGTGTCCCGTGCCACCCTTGGCACGGGACACAGCTCAGATAAATTCCACTGTCGAGACGACCCAAGTGACCGAAGCGGGACTGACCATGCTCAATCGGACTGCGGACAGCGTTGCCCGGGCTACGCCTGAGCCGTTGGCCCGCAAGGTCCGGGGCATCAGCGACAAGGGCCTCGCCTGGCTGTTCATCTCGCCGACGATCCTGTTGCTGCTCGCCGTCAACATCTTCCCGCTGTTCTGGGCGATCTATCTGTCCTTCACCAATTACCGCGCCAACCGTCCGAACGAGGTGGTCAGGAATGTCGGCCTTGCCAATTACAAGCGCATCCTCGGCGACCAGGACATCTGGATCGCCATGCAGACGACGGCGCATTTCGTGTTCTGGACCATCCTGCTGCAGACACTGATCGGTTTTACCCTGGCCTGGCTGATCGATAGAAAGTTTCGCGGCCACGCCTTCTGGACGACCATCATTCTGGTGCCGATGATGCTGTCGCCGGCAGTGGTCGGCAATTTCTGGCGCTTCCTCTACGAGCCGCAGATCGGGCTGTTCGCCTATGCCATCTCGTTCGTCACCGGCATTCCGGCAACGCAGATCGGCATGCTCTCCAACGTGTCGCTGGCGCCGTGGTCGATCGTCATCGTCGACACCTGGATGTGGACGCCTTACGTGATGCTGATCTGTCTCGCCGGCCTGCGCTCGATCCCCGAATACATCTATGAGGCGGCCGAGGTCGACCGCGCCTCCAACTGGCGGCAGTTCTGGTCGATCACGCTGCCGATGGCGCTGCCCTTCATCATGCTGGCGGTACTGTTCCGCGGCATCGAGAACTTCAAGATGTTCGACATGGTCAACCTCCTGACCGGCGGCGGACCAGGATCGACCACCGAGGTCGCCTCGATCACGCTGAAGCGGCAGGCTTTCGAAAGCTGGCGGACGGGCTATTCCTCAGCCTTCGCTATCATCCTGTTCGTTGCGGTGTTCGGGCTGGCCAACATCTACGTCAAGGCGCTCAACAAGGTGAAGCAGAGATGAGCCTGACGTCAGCCCATTCGGTCGTCGCACCCTCGGCCACGTCGAAACGCGTCGCCGGCACGATCATCGTGCTTTACGCACTGATCTCGATCGTGCCGCTGCTGTGGATCTTCGCCACCAGCTTCAAGACGCCGCCGGACTCGATCGCCTATCCGCCAAAGATCCTGTTCCAGCCGAGCCTCGAGGGCTACTGCAATCTGTTCTCGACCCGCACCCGGCAGACACCGGAATACATCAACTCGCTGGGACCGGCGACGGGCGTCTGCGATGAGACAGTGCGCAAGCGCAACATGGTGATCGCCGGCCCGTCCAACTTCATGCCGCGCTTCGTCAATTCGCTGATCATCGCCTTCGGCTCGACCTTTTGCGCGGTGTTCCTCGGCACATTGTCGGCCTATGGCTTCTCGCGCTTCAAGGTGCCGCTGGCCGACGACCTGCTGTTCTTCATCCTGTCGACGCGCATGATGCCGCCGATCGCGGTCGCTATTCCCATCTACCTGATGTATCGCGAGATTGGCCTGTCGGACACCGCGCTCGGCATGATCCTGCTCTATACGGCGGTCAATGTGTCGCTCGCCGTGTGGCTGCTGAAGGGCTTCATCGACGAAATCCCGCGCGAGTACGAAGAAGCGGCGATGATCGACGGATATACGCGGCTGCAGGCCTTCTGGCGCACCGTGCTGCCGCAGGCGACCACCGGCATTGCCGCGACCGCCATCTTCTGCCTGATCTTCGCCTGGAACGAATATGCCTTCGCCGCACTGCTGACCTCGGGCACGGCGCAGACCGCACCGCCCTTCATCCCGACCATCATCGGCGAAGGCGGCCAGGACTGGCCGGCGGTCGCCGCGGGCACGACGATCTTCCTGGTGCCGATCCTGGTGTTCACCATCCTGCTTCGCAAGCAGTTGCTGCGCGGCATCACTTTCGGCGCGGTGCGCAAATGAGCATGACCCAACCCGCAGAACGCAAGTCGCGCTGGCCGGTCTGGGCGAGGCGCGGATTGATGGAGAATATCGCCACGGTGATCATTGCCATTGGCTTCCTGATGCTGTTCCAGCCGTTCGCGCTGTCGCTCTACACTTATTCGTTCATCACCATGCTGGCCGGCACGGCGATGTTCATCATCGTCTCGAAGTTTCCGGAGTAGACGATGGCGGAGATCAGGGTCGAGCATCTGAGAAAGGCATTCGGCGATTTCGTCGCCGTGCAGGATTCCAACTTCGTCGTCGGGGATGGCGAGTTCTTCGTCATGCTGGGGCCGTCGGGTTGCGGCAAGACGACGACGTTGCGCATGATTGCCGGGCTCGAACTGCCGACCGGCGGCAAGATCCTGCTCGGTGGCGAGGACGTTACCATGCGGCGTGCCCGCGAGCGCGACATCGCCTTCGTCTTCCAGCTGTTCGCGCTCTATCCGCATATGAACGTGCGCAAGAACATCGGCTTCCCGCTGCTGGCGCAGGGCACGCCAGGCATCGAAATCCGCCGGCGCGTCGAAGAGACGGCGAAGCTGTTGCGCATCGACCATCTGCTCAACAAATCGGTCTCCGGTCTTGCCGGCGGCGATCGCCAGCGCGTGGCGCTCGGCCGCGCCATCGTGCGGCGGCCAAAATGCTTCCTGATGGACGAGCCGCTCGGCACGCTCGACACCGAGTTCCGCGATCTCATGGTGCATGAACTGCGCGAACTGCACAACCGCATCCACGCCACCACGGTCTATGTCACGCATGACCAGATGGAAGCGATGTCGATGGCCGACAAGATCGCGGTTATGAACCACGGCGTAATCGAACAGTTCGGCACGCCGCGCGAAATCTATGACCGGCCGGCGACGATGTTCGTCGCCGATTTCATCGGCTCGCCGCCGATGAATTTTCTCGGCTTCGGCGGCGGGCTTTCAAAGGGCGCCAAGGAGATTTTGGTGCAAGGCGCCAAGGTGGCAGTGCCGGAGGTGCGCGAGGACATCGCGCCGGCCGACATGGCGCTCGGCATCCGACCGGAACACATCCGCTTCGACGACGCTTCGAAGCTGCGCGGCGCCATCTATAGCACCGAGTATCTCGGCACCACGCAGATCGTTGCGGTGGAGACATCCGGCGGCATCATCAAGGCGCGGGTGCCGGCCGAAATCCGGCTCAATGCGGGCGACCATGTCGGCCTGGCGCTGAGCAGCGCACGGCTGTCGCTTTTCGAGAAGGGCTCCGGCCGCGCGGTGCGAACCGCAATCCATGACGGGGCTTCCCAGGGAAGAGCGCATCATGGCTGACGTGCAGATCAAAGGCGTGACCAAGAGCTTCGGCGAACATGTCGCCGTGGACACTCTCGATCTGCACGTCGCCGACGGCGAATTCGTCGTGCTGCTCGGCCCGACCGGGGCCGGCAAGACGACGACGCTCAGACTTATCGCCGGATTGGAACGGCCGGATACGGGCTCGATCCATATCGGCGGCCGCGATGCGACAATGTTGTCGCCGGCCGAGCGCGACACCGCCTTCGTCTTCCAGCAATATTCGCTTTATCCGCATCTGTCGGTCTTCGACAATTTGGCCTTTCCGCTGCGCTCGCCTGCGCGGCGGCTGAGCGAGGACTCGGTGCGCCGCCGCGTCGAGGATGTGGCCAAGATGGTGCGTATCCACCACAAGCTGAACAACCGCTCCACCAAACTTTCCGGCGGCGAGATGCAGCGCGTCGCCATCGGGCGCGCGTTGGTGCGCAAGCCCTCGATCTATCTGATGGACGAGCCGCTGTCGTCGCTCGATGCCAAGCTGCGCGCCGATCTCCGGCTCGAACTGAAGCGCATCCAGGCCGAGGTCGGCGCCACCATGCTTTATGTCACGCACGACCAGATCGAAGCGATGACGATGGCCGATCGCATCGGCATTCTCGCCGACGGCGTGCTGGCGCAGATCGGCACGCCACGCACCATCTACTCGGAGCCGGCAAACGTTCATGTAGCCGCAAGGCTCGGCCAGCCGGCGATCAATCTGCTGCCGACCGGCCTGCTGCCGGATGGCGACATGCCGGCGGGAACCAAAACGATCGGCGCGCGTACAGAACATCTGTCGATCGGCAAGGCATCGAATGGCCCCGCCGACGGCGTTGTTAACTGGGTCGAGCATCTGGGCGACCAGAACCACCTGCATGTGACGGTGGGAAGCAGAAAGCTGGTGACGCTGACCGAACCCGACATCCAATTGGAAAAAGGCGACAGGGTGATTATCCGCTACCGGGCGCCGCTGTTCTTCGACCAGGCCGGAAACAGGATTGCAAACCGATGAGCCCCGGGACATTGGAAAAGAACGGGATACTGGAAAAGAGCGGGTCACTGGACAAGACTGCGACACTGGACAAGACCGGGACGATGGACAAGCTTGACCTGAAGACGCTGATATCAGTCACCGCCGACACGATTGCCGCTCACGCCGAAGAGCTGACTAAGCTCGACCAGGCAATTGGCGACGGCGACCATGGGCTGAACATGAAGCGCGGCTTCGAGGCAGTGCGCGCCGAGGCGGACACGTTCGCGACAAAGCCGCTGCCGGACGCTCTGAAGGCGATCGGCACCAAGCTGGTAATGACCGTCGGCGGGGCTTCGGGCCCCTTGTTCGGGACGCTGTTCATGGCGCTCGGCAAGGAAATTTCCGTAGAGCCGGATCGCGCCAACCTGATGTCGGCGTTCGGCAAGGCGATCGAGGCGGTGGCAGCCAGGGGCAAGTCGCAGGTCGGGCAGAAGACCATGCTCGACGTGCTGCAACCGGTTCATGACGCCCTGCTGCAGGGAAAGACCGGATCGGAAATCGCCGATGTCGCGGACAGTGCTGCCGATGCCACCGTGCCGATGAAGGCCTTGCGCGGGCGCGCCTCGTTTCTCGGCGACCGCTCCATCGGCCATATGGATGCCGGGGCACGCTCGACCGCGCTTCTGGTGCGGACTGTCACCGAGACCATCGAGGGGCAAGCATGAGCAATGTCGGCATCGTCATCGTATCGCATTCACCGCTGGTCGCCGAGGGCACGGCCGACATGGTGCGCCAGATGGTCGGCGACGAAGTGCCGCTTGCATGGTGCGGCGGAAACGGCCATGGCGGGCTGGGAACCAATGTCGAGGCGATCATGGGCGCGATCGACAAGGCCTGGTCGGAGGCAGGTGTCGCTATACTTGTCGATCTTGGCGGCGCCGAAACCAACAGCGAGATGGCGGTCGAGATGATCGGCGAGCCGCGCGCGCACAAGATCATCGTCTGCAACGCGCCGATCGTCGAGGGCGCGGTGATGGCGGCGACGGAGGCGTCCGGCGGCGCCTCGCTCAGGGAAGTGGTGGCGACGGCACACGAATTGTCGCCATCGTGAATGAACAGGAATTTTGACTCAATGTCCGCATCCGCAGAAGCCACCGTTCTGATCACCCATGAGGTCGGCCTGCATGCGCGCCCTTCGGTGAAATTCACCAAGCTCGCCAAGACGTTTTCGGCCGAAGTCGAAGTTGCGCTCGCCGCCAACGGTCCTTGGTTCGACGCCAAGAGCATCGTCAAGGTGATGGCGGCCAAGGCGCCGAAAGGCACGGTGCTGCATATCAGAGCCAAGGGCGACGATGCCGGCGAGGCGGTCGGCGCGCTCGTCGAACTGGTGCGGCGCGACTTCGACGAGGGCGTGGACCATGCCCGAACCGCTTAAGCTGCAGGGGATCCCGGCTTCGGCCGGCTATGCCGAAGGGCCGCTGTTCAACCTTGACCCGGTCGTCGCGCGCTATAAAGGTAAAGCGACCGCCGCTGACGAGAGGCTCGCGCTCGAAACGGCAATCGGCACAGCGACAGGCCGGCTTGCCAAGCTGATCCAGGCAACCGACGGCGATGCCGCCGACATTCTCGAATTCCAGCTCGCCATGCTGGAGGACGATGCGCTGACCGGCCCGGCCTTTGCCGCGATTGCCGCCGGCCAGCCGGCCGATGCGGCATGGCGGCAGGCGCTTGACGCCGAAATTGTCGGCTATGAAACGTCGGATCAGGATTATTTCCGGGCACGCGCCGCCGACATGCGCGACATCAGAGACCAGGTGCTTCGCGCGCTGACAGCGGACAGCGCGGCTGCCGCGCCGACAGGCGCCATCTTCTACGGCGAGGACATCGCGCCGACGCGCTTTCTCGAAACCGACTGGAGCGCCGGCGGCGGCATTGCGCTGAAGGCGGGCAGTACCGCCAGCCACGTCGCCATGCTGGCGCGCTCGCGCGGCGTGCCTATGATCGTGGGGCTCGGTGCTTCGCCGGCTGATCTTGCCGGCGTCGCCCTGCTCGATGCCGAGCACGGCGGCATCGTGTTGAGGCCAACAAGGGCAGAGGTCGAGGCGTTCCGGCAATCGTCGTCGTCTTTCGCGGCACGTCGCGACAGGGCGGAAACTTTTTTGGCTCGGCCGGCGGTGACGAAAGCCGGCACTGCGGTGCGGGTGCAGGTCAACATCGCCGATCCGTCCGATGTCGACGGTATCGATGTCTCGACCTGCGATGGCGTCGGGCTGATGCGGACCGAGTTCCTGTTCGGCAAGACGCTGCCGGACGAGGAATCGCAGTATCGCGCCTACCGCAAGGTGCTCGAATGGGCCGGCGACAGACCGGTGACCATCCGCACCATCGACGCCGGCGGCGACAAGCCGGTGCCGGGTTTCACCGTCGAGGAGGGTAATCCGTTTCTCGGCCTGCGCGGCATCAGGCTATCGCTGGCGAGACCGGAGGTTTTTCGGGTGCAGATCAGGGCGCTGCTGCGCGCCGCCTTGCATGGCAATCTCAAGGTGATGTTCCCGATGGTCGCCGTGTGGGACGAGTATCAGCGAGCAGCCGCGCTCTTCGCCGAAGAGCAGGCCGCGCTTGCCGCGCGCGGCGTCGCGCAAAAAATGCCGCCGCTCGGCATCATGGTCGAGGTGCCGTCGGTGGCGATCGCTCCTGAGGCGTTTGCCGAGGTCGCCTTCTTCTCGATCGGCTCGAACGACCTGACCCAGTATGTGATGGCGGCGGCGCGCGACAATGCCTCGGTCGCGCATCTCAATTCGATCAGGAACCCGGCCGTGCTTCGGCTGATCGCCTCGGTTGCGGCGTTCGGCCGCGCGCAAAAGATTCCGGTCAGCCTGTGCGGCGACGCCGGCGGCGATCCTGCGGCGATCCCGGCGCTGATTGAGGCCGGTCTGCGCGACCTTTCCGTGGTTCCCGCCCAGCTCGCAATGGCCAAGGTGGCCATTGCGGACGTCTCGATCTAGGCACCGGCATGGCCGAAACCAAGAAGACGCCTGAAGCCGGTTCCGAAGAGGCGATCCGCGCCTATAAGACGATCCTGTCGCAGGTCCTCGACCAGCGCCCGTCCGGCATGCGCCAGCGCCTCGCCGACGCGTTGGGCAAGCATCGCAGCTTCGTCACCCAGATTTCCAGTCCGGCCTACTCGATCCCGATCCCGTCAAAACATTTGCCGGCTATTTTCGCCGTCTGCCATTTCAGCCCGGCCGAACGCGACCATTTTCTTGCCGCCTACCATCAGGCGCATCCGGGAAAAATGTCGCTGGCATCCGGCATTCGCAAGACGCGGCATGTTTCGCTGATCGTTCCCGATTTCGGCGACGACAAACAGAACGCGGCGCTCGACAGGGCGGTCAACGATTTCATCCAGAAGATCACCAGCATCGCCGGCAAGGGCGGGACATAGTCGCGCCACGTTCAGCTATTTCGGGAGAGACGGCCATGAAGAAGTTTCTGAATTCTGTGGACACGGTGCTGACCGAAAGCCTCGACGGCTTCGTTGCCGCCCATGCCGACATCCTTGTGCTTGGCGACGAGCATAAATTCGTGCGCCGCAGGACACTCAAGCCCGGCAAGGTAGCGCTGATTTCCGGGGGCGGCTCTGGCCACGAGCCGCTGCATGGCGGGCTGGTCGGGCATGGCATGCTGGATGCCGCCTGCCCCGGCCAGGTGTTCACCTCGCCGACGCCGGACCAGATGATGGCGGCCGCGGAGGCGGTCAACACCGGTGCCGGCTGCCTGTTCATCGTCAAGAACTACGAGGGCGACGTGATGAATTTCGACATGGCTGCTGAAATGTCGGAGGGTGTGATGCAAGTGGTGACCAATGACGACGTCGCGGTCGAGAACTCCTCCTACACCACTGGCCGACGCGGCGTTGCCGGCACGCTGGTGGTCGAGAAGATCCTCGGCGCCGCGGCCGAGCAAGGCATGGCGCTGAAGCCGTTGAAGGCGCTTGGCGAACGCATCAATGGCGCGACGCGCTCGATGGGCGTTGCGCTGACCAGTTGCACCGTACCGGCCGCCGGCAGGCCGACCTTCGATATCGGCGACGGCGAAATGGAATTCGGCGTCGGCATCCATGGCGAACCCGGGCGCCGCCGCGACGCATTGAAGAGCGCCGACGCCATCGCCGAGGAGATCTGCGCGGCGATATCTGGCGATCTCGGTGACAGGGCAAAAGGCCCGGCGCTGCTTTTCGTCAACGGCTTCGGCGGCACGCCGCTGATGGAGCTCTACCTGATGTACAACAGCGCCCGGAAAATCTTCGAGAAAAACGGCGTGACGGTCGCCCGTTCACTGGTCGGGTCCTATGTGACATCGCTCGACATGGCCGGCTGCTCGATCACGCTGACCATGTTCGACGATGAGACGACCGCATTGTGGGACGCACCGGTGCATACGGCTGCGCTGCGCCGGGGGATGTAGCACGGCCAACACCGCGCCACGGCTATAGCAACAGTATTAAGCAAGCAGGCGCTTTCTACGACCTGGCCGGTTGCGGCGATAACGCGGCGGTCACGTCCATTTCGACCAAAGCGAGGTCGCCAAGACGAATTTGCACGTGCTTGCAAAAACAGCATACGCTATTTCCAAGGACAGAAACATTCCTGGGAGAAAGCTGGATGGCGTCACGCTACCACGAGGTCTATGACGGCTGGAAACGCGATCCGGAAAAATTCTGGGCGGATGCGGCCAAGGCCATCGACTGGTTCTCGCCGTTCGAAACGGTCTTCGATGCGAATGCCGGCGTCTATGGGCGCTGGTTTGGCGGCGCCTCCTGCAACACCTGCTTCAACGCCGTCGACCGCCACGTGGCGGGTGGCCGCGCCGATCAGATCGCGCTGATCCATGACAGCGCGATTTCCGGCACGGTCAGGAAATTCACCTATGCCGAATTGAAACGCGAGGTGGTCGCGCTGACGTCGGTGCTGAAGAACCGCGGCGTCCAAAAAGGCGATCGGGTCATCATCTACATGCCGATGGTGGCGGAAGCTGCGTTTGCCATGCTTGCCTGCGCCCGTATCGGCGCCGTGCATTCGGTCGTCTTCGGCGGCTTTGCTTCGCACGAGCTCGCCACACGCATCGACGACGCCAGACCGAAGCTGATCATTTCCGCCTCTTGCGGCCTGGAGCCCGGGCGCGTCGTCGCCTACAAGCCGCTGCTCGACAAGGCGATCGAGATGTCGCGGCACAAGCCCGAAGCCTGCCTCATCCTGCAGCGCGATCAGCTGCGCTGCGAGCTAGAGGAGAACCATGACATCGACTATGCCGACGCCGTCGCCCGCGAGCGGGCCGCGGGCGCCAATGTCGACTGCGTTCCGGTGCTCGCCACCGACCCGCTCTACATCATCTACACGTCCGGAACGACCGGCCAGCCCAAGGGCATCGTGCGCGACAATGGCGGCCACATGGTTGCGCTGAAATGGTCGATGGAGAACGAGTTCGGCGTCAAGCCGGGTGAGGTGTTCTGGGCGGCTTCCGACGTCGGCTGGGTGGTCGGCCATTCCTACATCGTCTACGGCCCGCTGCTGCATGGCTGCGCGACCGTCCTGTTCGAGGGCAAGCCGGTCGGTACGCCCGACGCCGGCACCTACTGGCGGGTGATATCAGAGCATGGCGTGGTCGCGCTGTTCACCGCGCCGACCGCATTCCGCGCCATCAAGGGACAGGACCCCAAGGGCGAATTCGTCCCGAAATACGACCTGTCGAAATTCCGCACGCTGTTCCTCGCCGGCGAGCGCGCCGATCCGGAAACCATCAAATGGGCGGAGCAGAAATTGAACGTGCCGGTTATCGACCATTGGTGGCAGACCGAGACGGGCTCGCCGATGACGATCAACCCAGCCGGATTAGGGCTACTGCCGGTGAAATACGGCTCGCCCGGAGTGCCGATGCCCGGCTACGACATCCGTGTGCTCGACGATGCCGGCCACGAAGTGCCGCGCGGCACGTTGGGCAATGTCGTGGTCAAGCTGCCGCTGCCGGCCGGCTGCCTGCCGACGCTATGGAATGCCGATGACCGGTTTCGCCAAGCCTATCTCGAGGAATTCCCCGGCTGCTACAAGACGGCGGATGCCGGCATGATGGACGAGGACGGCTATTTGTTCGTGATGGCCCGCACCGACGACATCATCAATGTCGCCGGCCACCGACTGTCGACCGGCGCCATGGAGGAGGTGCTGGCCGCGCATCCGGACGTTGCCGAGTGCGCTGTCGTCGGCGTCGCAGATGCGATGAAGGGCCAGGTTCCGCTCGGCTTCGTCGTGCTGAATGCCGGTGTCACGCGTGACAGCGCCACTATTGAGACCGAGGTGGTCACGCTGGTGCGCGAGCGGATCGGCCCGGTCGCCGCCTTCAAGACGGTGGTCACGATCAAGCGCCTGCCCAAGACGCGCTCCGGCAAAATCCTGCGCGGCACCATGCAGAAGATTGCCGACAAGGAAGACTGGACAATGCCGGCGACCATCGACGATCCGGTCATTCTCGACGAAATCACCGCAGCGCTGAAGGGACGCGGAATCGGGCTTTAGCTGCTTTCGGAGCGCGGCAGGCGGATCGCGGCTTCGGACGAATACGAATTCATCCTGCACTGCAATCGTCTGTTGTGCAATGCAGCAATAGCCCTTAAACCTTTGCGTGGGGGGCCATTCCGAAGGCACGGCATGGCTCAGCAAAAAACAACATTCGGCGGCGTCGACATCCTGCGTTTTGTCGCCGCTGTCATCGTGATGGTCTACCACTACGGCTTCTGGGTGTGGGCGTTCCCCGAGGGCGTTTCGGCGCGTGCGACGGGCGGCATCCCGCCGCATCCGGAAATAGGCGGACTGGTCCAATTCGGATGGGTCGGCGTCCAGATATTCTTCGTCATCAGCGGCTTCGTCATCGCCTTCAGCGCCGAGCATTCCACACCGCTGCGGTTTTTCGAGGCAAGGGTGAAACGATTGGCGCCGGCCGTCTGGATCTGTGCGCCGGTCACCGCGATGGTGCTGCTTCTCGTCGATCTCAGTTGGCCGACGGACGCAGTCACCACGCTCATACGCACCGCCCTGTTCGTTCCGTTCAACCCCTGGGTCGACAGCGTCTACTGGACGCTTGGCATCGAGATCGCCTTTTACGCCATCGTCTGGATCCTGCTGCGGCTCGGCCGCTTCGACCTGATGGAAGCGGTGGCAGTTGCGCTCGGCGCTATCAGCACGCTTTTCTGGTGCCTGTACTATCCATTCGACTGGACGGACCTTGCCGAGGCGCGCTGGCTCGACCTGCTCCTGGTGCATCACGGATGTTTTTTCGCGACAGGTGTGCTGTTCTGGCTGATGCGTTTCAAGGCAGTGACGCCCGCCCGCCTTGTCTTCTGCGCCTTGTTCCTGGCCGGCGGCGTGCTGCAGATCATAAGTGCTGTCGACGTCCGCAGCATCAAGGTCGAAGCCGCGATGCCCTACGGGCCGCCGGTCGTCCTGTTCCTCGCTGCCATGGCGCTGATGGCGTGGTCGTTACGGCTCGACCTGTCCTGGCGCGGCTGGCGCCGGATCGGCCTGATGACCTACCCTCTCTATCTGATCCATAATGTCGTCGGCGCAGCCATTCTCGGCGCCTTGATGCGTGCGGGAGTGCCATACCTGCTTTCGGTGGTCATCGTCGGGGCGACCATGATCGCCGCGAGCTGGCTGATTGCGATCGAGGCCGAACCGCGCATCCGGCTTCTGCTCGACCACACCATCTTCCGCTACCGTCTCAAGGCGGCGGCGTAAACGCGCCAGCGTTGTCACGCCGGTTCCTGGCTGCAAATGTCCTACGGTGAAATGTCCGGCACAAAGCACGGCGCACGCTTTTGCACGACCCGTCGCGGCTCGGCGACCTCTACTGATCAAGCGAGGAAATCGACTGGCACCCTAAGGAACGTCATTCCCGACCCTACCGGCTCGTGCAAAGGCTGCCGGTCATGGTCTGTTCGAGGGGCATACGTCTTCGCTCACGACGGCCTCGGCCCGGTATCGGCCTGACGGCGCAAGACGACGATCTGCCGGTCCTACAGACCGGCCTCAGCTGTTCACCTTCGTCCGCGCTTCCGACTTCTCCAGATAGTATGACGAATATCTGTCGAAGAATTTTTCCGAGCCGCCGATCGATCCATACTTCGCCAGCTTCTTCAAATCGACCTTATTGAGGACGACGCCGACGATCTTGTTGGCGATATAGGATTCCGAACTCAATATGGATTGCACCATCGCACGCGGCGTGCGCCCCCACTCGGTCACGAGCACGAAGCCGTCGGCAAGCGGCGCAAAGGCCTTGGCATCGACCACGGGGCCGAGCGGCGGCAGATCGACGACGATGTACTGGAAGGTCTCCTTGGCATTGTCGATGAAACGCCGCATCCCGGCCGACGACAGAAGCTCGCTTGTGTGCGAGAAATGACCGCGCGGTACGGCGGGGACGATCGCCAGCTTGGTCTGCCGGTCGATCTTGCCGACGGACTGCCAGGTCTGCCCGCTCACCACCGCTTCCATCAGGCCTTGCTCGGCTTCCATGCCAAGGCTGCGGCTGAGGCCGGGGTTACGCAGGTCGCCGTCCACCAGCAGCGTTTTCGACCCGTTGGCGGCAAGCAATCCGGCCAGATTCGCCGCCACGGTCGACTTGCCCTCGCCGGGAAGGACCGAGATCACGCCGATGACCCGGCTGCCTTGCCCTTCCATCACCACGTCGAAGGCAATCTTGGCGCTGCGCAGCGTCTCGGAAAACATCGATGCCGGGGCGTCGATGCTCACCCGCATGCGCGCGCGTCTTTCAGCCGCCGACGCTGATTGGGCGGTTTTGATATCCGCCTGACCGTCATCGCGCTTGTCGTCCTTGGCGACCTTGCTGCCAATGATCGGCAGGTAGCCAAGGAATTTGAGGCCGACGCGATCGCGAACGTCTTCGCCGGTCCTGAAGAACCGCTCCCTGAACTCATTCAGGCCACCAACCCCGGCTCCCAACATCACGCCAAGCACGAGCGAAAGTCCCAGCACTATGGACGTGCGCGGGGTTGCCGCGGACTTCGGCAGCGTCGCGTCCGAGATGACGCGGATCTTGCCGACCGGGAAGGACTGCTGCTGGGAGGCTTCCTCGTAGCGGCCAAGGAACGTTTGATAGAGCGTCGAGAGCGCCGTTGCCTTCTGCTCCAGTTCGCGCAGCTTGACCTGCGACTGGTTGTCGATGGAACTCTTGCCAGCCGCTAACGCGACATTTGCACGGAGCGCCGTCTCGCGCGCGAGAGCGACTTCGTATTCGTTGCGGTAGCTTTCGGTCAATTGCTTCAGCTCGCCGAATATCTGCGCCGATATGTCGGCCCTTTCCTTGGCAAGTGCGACCGCCTGGGGATGCTCAGCCCCGAAATTGGCTTCGATATCCTGCTGCCGCTTGGCGACAGTGAGATAGCGGGTCTTGAGCGTTGAAATGATCGAGTTGCTCGGCTGGTCGGCGGATATCGCGGCGTCCCTGAATGCGTTGTCCGAACCGCTTTCGACGATCGACTTGTATTGCTGGTAGCGGGCGCTGGCGCGGGCGGTGTCGGCCTGCGCCTCAATGAGCTGGCCATTGAGGTCCGACAGTTGCTTGTCACTGATCAACTGGCCGTCATCGACGGCCAGCCCATGTTCGGCCCTGAACTTCTCGACGGCGAGCGCCGCTGCCTGGGAGCTTTCGCGAAGCTCCGTCAGCCGACCTTGCAGCCAGACCGCCGCCCGCTCGGTCGCATCGAAGCTCGCATCGAGCTGATCGGCGAGATAGGCGTCGGCATAGGCTTTGGTGACCGCGGTCGCAAGTGCGGGGTCCGTGGCCTGGTAGGCGATGGAGATCACATAGCTTCGACCGATGCGCTCGGCTTGCACCTCGTCCTGCAGTTTGAGGATTGCGTAATCGCGCCGCGACGAGGCAATCATCGCGTCACGCGTCGCCGGGTCAAGCTGAGTAACGTCGGCCGTACCCACGGCGGGATTGGGACGGAAATACCGGACCACGCCGCGCACAAAACCGGCAGCCTTCGACACGGCCGACGTCGGAGGGTTCATGAAAGCGTCGTTCTGATCGAGCTTCTGCTTGTCGACGACCACCGCCGCCAGTCTCGCCGAGTGGAGTATTTCGATCTGGCTCAGAATGGCGGAGTCGGTCTGCATGCTGACCGACGCCGCCGAGACCTCGTCAACGACCTTGTTCAATCCTTCATCGATCAGCACACGGCTCGTCGCCATGTAGGTGGAAGGCGTGGTCTGCAAATAGAGCACGCCCAGAAAAAGTCCGATGGCAGCGCATGCCGCAACCACCTTTGCCTGCCTTGCTGCCATGCCGAGCAGGCGCTCGACATCGATGAAATCGTCGGCGCTGACTGGGTCCGAACTCGGCAATGGTTTCCTCTTGTCGAGAGGAAAATTGGCATAATTCATCTTCGGTCCAATTCAAGTTTGCATCTAGAGCGGCGGTCTCTCAAGTCGAACGCGCCGCCGCTCTATTTTTGTTTGAGCCGCGGATTTTCCTGTCTCCACTCGGGTCCGCTGCTCTCGTTTGCAGGCGCTAGAGCGGGAGCATCAGCATATGCCCAACGCAAGCTTCATGCCAGCCACCGCGAGACCTGGGCAGTCAAACATATCGGCATGTCTTGCGTCACCATTCATATGCTTGCTCCCAAAAAATGGGCTTTATGCGGCTTCCACCCGGCGCTCATGCAACCGGACGAACTCCTGAAGCATCTCGAAGATCGGTCCCTTCATGTCGTCGCGCGCCAGCGCGAAGGCGACATTGGCCTGGATGAACCCTTCCTTCGAGCCACAATCGAACATCCGGCCGTTGAAGGGCTGCGCGAAGAAAGCCTGGCTTTGCGCAAGGCGGACCATGGCGTCGGTCAGTTGGATCTCATTGCCGGCGCCGCGCTGCTGATTGCCGAGCAGCCCGAATATTTCAGGCTGCAGGATATAGCGGCCGTTGATGTAGTAGTTCGACGGCGCATTCGCCGGAGCCGGCTTTTCGACCATGGCGGTGACCTCGAAGCCCGAGCCGACATCGGCGCCGCAGCCGACGATGCCGTATTTGCTGGTCTCGGTCGGGTCGCAGCGCTCGACGGCGATGACGTTTCCGCCGGTCTGCGCATAGAGGTCCGCAATTTCAGCGAGACATCCGCGACCGCCGAAGGACACCATGTCCGGTAACAGCAATGCGAAGGGCTCGTCGCCGATGACTTCCCGGGCGCACCATACCGCATGGCCCAGACCTTGCGGTGACTGCTGCCGGATGAAGCTCGTCGCACCAGCCACGGGAAGCAGGCTTTCCAGCGCCTGAAGCTGCGCCGTCTTGCCGGTTTGCTCCAAAGTTCCGATCAATTCTGGATGCAGGTCGAAATAATCCTCGATGACCGCCTTGTTGCGGCCCGTCACGAAGACAATGTGCTCGATGCCGGCTTCGAACGCCTCGTCCACCGCATATTGCACGACAGGCCTGTCGACGACCGGCAGCATTTCCTTCGGCATCGACTTGGTCGCCGGCAGGAATCGCGTTCCAAGCCCCGCTACCGGTATGACTGCCTTCCTGACTTTCTTCATTGCATATTCCTTCTGAGGAGATCGACTTCAACCTGTCGCAGGCCGCGAAAACTATTTTTCAGCTGCCTGCACCCTTCACCTCCCCCGCACCCACGGCAAATTGCGCCGCCACCCTTCGCAGCCGAACGGCGATCGGCATGCCCATATGCCAAACCGCCGCCGGATCGCTGAGCGCCGTCCACACTGCCTTGAGTGGGGATCGCGCCTTGATGTGCTGGACCAGAGAAAGGAACGACGCCGCCTTGCGCAGGCTGCGCGTGCGCCTTGCGAAAGCGGCTGCGGCCTTTGCGTCCATCGAATGGGTTCTGGCGAAAACGAGGTCGGCCTTACGCATTGCCTCGACGTGATGAGGTTCGAGCACGCGGGAAATGGAGCCGGTCCGGATATGGTAGACATAGCCGGTCGTCGGCTCGACCACGCACTTGCCGCCCTTGGCCAGAGCACTGGCCAGCAAGATGTAGTCCTCGCCGATGATCAGACTTTCGTCATAGCGAAGCCCGTTTTCGTTCAGAAACCGGCGCTGGAAGATCGGTTTGAGATAGCCGAGATTGAACCTGGATTCGAAGACCACATTGCCAGCAATATAGTCCGCCAGCGAGATTTCGCTCAAACCCTCGAGATAGTCGGCAGGGAACATCGTCTCTTCGGCAACACCGTCCTCGCGAACGACCTGGAGATTGTCGACTGCGATCGCGGCGCCCGCTTTCTCGGCGCGGTCAATCATAGTGCAGATCCGCCCGGGATAGACGGCGTCGTCGGAATCGAGGACCGCCACCCACCTGCCGCGGGCAAGCTCAAGGCCTACATTCCTGGCGCCGCCTGGACCGCGGTTTTGCTTAAGTGCGACGACGCGCACGATGTCTTCGGGGTAGGATTGCGCCAGATCGAGCGTCCGGTCGCGCGACTGGTCGTCGACGACGATCACCTCCACGCTGACACCGCGCTGGGCGATGGCGCTGGCGATCGCCCGCTCGATGGTCAGCTCCGAATTGTAGGCGGCAATGACAAAGGTGACGTCAGGCTGCACGCTTGCCCCCTTCCTGCGACGAGGGAAGGCCGTATTGGCGGATTTCACGCACGCCGACAAGACCGCTCACGACGCCGACATGCATGATGCCGCGAAGCACGCTGCGGTTCCTGCGCACGGGGCTGATGGCGACCGGGATTGCCGATGCGAAACAAAAAACCGCCTTTGCCGAGGCGAGGCCGACTTGCCTGACCAGCGCGAGGCCATGCGCGTCGCGCCCCAGCAGGTGCCCATGCGTCTGCCCGACGCGGAACCGGCGGCGACGGAGCCAGTCGAAGGCCGCCCTGGCGCGCGGCACCACTTCATCGACCCAGGCCTGCGGCGAAAAGGCGATGCGACCGCCGGCCTTGACCATGTGGTCGAAGAATTCGGTGTCCTCGCCGCCGGTCTGGCCACGCGCCAGGCTGAATCGCCGGCCGCGGAGGCTGTCGGCGCCCATTCTGAGCAGGACGTTGCAGGTGTAGCCGGTGCGGATCTCGCCGCCCACCCAGACGGGCAGTGTGGAGTGAAAATCGCCGCGGCGCATCCAGTTGGGCGCATCCGGCCGATAGCGCGCCCGCACTGGCCCGAGCACGGCGGCAGCGCCACTCAAGTCCGCCGTTGCAACCAGTTCGACGAGCCATCTCGACGATGCCGTTTCGTCATCGTCGAGGAAGGCGACGAAATCCGCCGTGCTGGCGTCGAGGCAAGTATTGCGGGCGATTGAGATGTTGCGTGCCGGGCAATGACGATAGCTGATCGGCAGCTTCAGCGTCTCCGCCAGCGTCGCCACCAGCAGTTCGGCCGTTGGCCCGTCATCATTGTCGGCGACGATGACGCGGATGTCGAATCCCGAAGGCACGTCCAGGGCGGCTACCGAGCGAAGCGTGTCGGCAAGCTCCGGCCGCCTAAACGTGCAGACGCAGACGTCGACGCTGCGGTTTTTTTCGGCCACACCCATCACGCCACCCTTCTACGTTGCAATCGCGGTCCAAGCAGTTGCAGCCAGAAACCGACGGACCAGCCGAAATGCATGACCATCGCCGAAATCCCGGCAAGCGCATTGTCCGGATTGCGCTGGCTGATGGCGGTCCACGCGCCATAACCGAGACAGACCGACGCCCACACCAGCAGCGGCGTGATCGCCAGCCAATGCACGAAGGAAAAAGCCGCGAAAATGACGACTGGGAACACCAGAAGCGGCACCATCTGCCGGACCTTCGGCATCATGCGGTGCTTGAGAATGTTCTTTGCCCGGCCGCGGCCATAGCCGAGATACTGGAAATAGAGGTCGGCGAGCGACGAGCGCGGGTAATAGATCATTTGCGTCTTGCCGCTCATCCAGATCCGGCAACCGGCCTTGCGCAGCCGGTAGTCGAGTTCCGCATCCTCGTTGTGGCTGAACGTCTCGTCATAGCCGCCAACCGCCTTGAAGGCTGATATTCGCATCAGCGCATGGTGGCCGTGATCGACCCACTCTCCCACTGAGAGATGCCGGTGCTTGGAACCGCCAGTGCCGAGCTTGGAATTCTGTGCAGCCGCCACCGCTTTCTGCACCATACCGCTGCCGCTGGTCAGCATGGAGACGACGACCGAATCCGCGCCGGTGATCCGCGCCTCCTCGACCAGCCGATCACAATAATCCGGGGGATAGCCGCCATGCGCGTCGACGCGAATGACATATTCAGCCCCTTCGCCATAACTGGCCACGGCGAGATTGATCGCCGCACTCTGGAGGCGCTTTTCGTTGTGAAGAAGGATGATCCGCGGATCCTTCCCGGCGATCTCCTCGACGATCGCCCTTGTGCCGTCCGTGCTGCCGCCATCGGCAACGATGATCCGGGCGCCGAGCCTCTCGGCCGCCGGGCGAAGCTCATGAACAAGCGCGCCGATGTGAGCCGCTTCGTTCAGGCACGGAATCACGATCAGGCCGGACGGAAGAATTTTGGTCTGCATCATCGGCCCATGTCCATCCATAACCATCCTAAGCCAGTGCCTTGGCAGCATATGAATCGGGCACGGCCGTCAACCCGCGAAGCTTTTCGACAAGCGCCCGGCAATCGCTGCGATCGTGGCTCCAGGTTCGCGGATTGCGGGCAAGAACACGCGCCCGCAATTTCCCGAAACGATGCTCCTCCAACTCGCCCAAGGCAGCCTCGAGTGCCTCGGGAGTGGCTTGAGGCAAGAGAACACCGATCCCCTGCTGGTCGAGGAACCGGCCGGTTTCGGTGTGGCCCATCGAGATCGGCACGGCGCCGAAGCGGCAGCCCTCGTAGAGGCGGTTGGGCAGCAGCCATTCAGAATTCAGCCCCTGCTCGAAAAAATCGATGGCCCAGGAAAAATGAACCTCACGGTAGATCGTCGCCATATCTTCGGGATTCCGATAGGGTCCGCCAAACGAGAGCCAGGGCTCAGATTCGACGAAACCGTGGAAATCCGGAAATTCGGAAAGCGCCGGACGGCCCCTGAGGATGATTTCGAAGCGGCCCTCGTGTCGCCGGGAAAATTCGGCCAGCAGTTCCAGGGAGCGGCGGCATCGGAGCGCGCCGAACCAGCCGATCCGCCAAGGCGGAGCGACGGGCTCCGCCGCCGTGCGATCATTCAGCGAAACCGCGGCAGGCTCGAAATATTTGTTTTCGAGCAGTTCGACCGGCGCGGCAATCTGCCCGAACGGCTTGAAATAGTTTGCGATGAAGGCCGGCGAACTGGTGACCAGCAGCTTTACATCCCTGGCCAGATAGCGCTCCGCGCCGCGCATCGCCTTGCCCAGAAAATCGTCGCGAAGCATCAGGCGATGGATGTCGAGACACTCATAGACGATCGGCACGGTTGCCTGGAATGCCGATTTGGCACGCCGGGCAAGCGCCAGCATTTCCAGATTGCGCGCGATGATGAGGTCGGGTCTGGGCATCGAACCGAGTTTCGACCCGATCGAAACCGCCGCCTTGGTGACCGCTGCCAGCCGCTGGGCGAATCGCCCATCGCGCGTTGCGCCAAGATCGATCGGATGCAAGCCCTCGACCTCGGCGATCGGGCTTGCTGACCGGCGAAAGCCTGCCAGTGTGACCTGGGCGCCGCCTGCCTTGAGCATTATGATCCGCCG
Organism: Mesorhizobium sp. WSM4845; assembly: GCF_055811455.1. Classification (NCBI taxonomy): domain Bacteria; kingdom Pseudomonadati; phylum Pseudomonadota; class Alphaproteobacteria; order Hyphomicrobiales; family Phyllobacteriaceae; genus Mesorhizobium; species Mesorhizobium sp. WSM4845. Next base: position 121,557 of record NZ_JBVVQA010000006.1, on the reverse strand, counting down.
GCGCACTGCCGGGTCGGAGACGTCGTGCACCAAGTACAAGACATGCAGCATGAAAAACTCGACCGCTGTTGGCCCACCCGAAAGAATCCTTAGTACAGCTCGTGCTGCATCGCAACATTTTTGGTGCAGCATAGCAGGGATGGACGTTTTTTGTGTCGACGTTTTTTGTTGCGCTGCAAAATTATTGCCGTAGTTTGGTGGCAGCATCGGGCATGGGTCGGGACTCCGGGACCGGCACGAAATCAGGGACCCTGAATTTGCAAGCCAATGCATTCGACCCGCCAGAGGGCTCTCTCCGCAGATCGGTCGGACGCGGCGCTATCATTACGGCTTTGGCGCAATCGGTGCGAGTTGCGACACAGATCGTCTCCGTCATCGTGCTGTCGCGCCTGCTCTCGCCGCAGGACTTCGGCGTCGTGGCGATGTGCGCGCCTGTGCTGGCTTTCATCGCGCTGTTCCAGGATTTCGGCCTGACCCAGGCGACGATTCAGAAAAGCGGAATTAAGCATGAGGAGGTCAATTACCTCTTCTGGGTCAATGTCGCGGTTAGCGCATTGCTCGCCTGCGTGCTTGCCGGCGCGGCGCCTCTGGTCGCCGCCTTCTATGGCGAACCGCGGGTGTCAGGCCTGGTGGCAGCACTCGGGCTGCAGATCATAGCCTATGGGCTGGGCGCCCAGCATCTGGCGCTGCTGACACGCCGAATGCAGTTCGCCCGCTTGGCCATCATCGACGTCGCAAGTGCCATTGTCGGCCTCGCCGTATCGATCGCCTGGACTTTCATAGACCGTTCCTATTGGGCGCTTTTTGCCGGCACCCTGACAGCAGCCGTACTGCCCACGCTTTGCTACTGGGCAAACTCGCGATGGCGCCCCAGCCTCCCGCGCAAGGTCAACGGCATTAGCGAGCTGATCAATTTCGGCGCCGGCATCACCGGGTTCAACTTCGCCAACTTCTTTGCCCGAAATCTCGACAATGTGCTGATCGGAAAATACTGGGGCGAAGCGCAGCTTGGACTCTACGACCGCGCCTACAAGCTGCTTCTGTTTCCGTTGAGCCAGATCACCAACCCGCTGTCGAAGGTCATGGTGCCGGCTCTTTCCAGGCTGAAGGATGAGCCGGATCGCTACCGCAGCGCTTACCTTCGCGTCATGCCGCTGATATTGCTGGTCGCACTTCCAGGTGTTGCCTTCGCCATCGCCATGGCCGACGTGCTGATACCGTTCGTGCTCGGCGAGCAGTGGCGGCAGAGTTCCAGCATCTTCCTGGCGCTCGGTTTTGCCGGGCTGCTGCAGCCGCTCAACAACCCGGCGGGATGGCTTTTCATCAGCCAGGGCCGCTCGGGCGATTTCATGCGCTGGGGCATCATAACAGCCTTGACGTCGGTGCTGGCCTTCCTGATCGGCCTGCCCTATGGCGCGCTGGGCGTGGCGATCGCCTATGCGGTCAGCGAGTATCTCAGAACGCCTTTTCTGTGGCTGTATATCGGAAAGACCGGGCCGCTGCGGGCAAGCCATATGCTTCGCGCGGCAACGCCCTTCGTGCTTGGCGCGCATCTGGCGCTTGCCGCGATCTGGTTCGCCAAGCCGTTGCTGCCGCAACAGCACATCTTCGCGATGGCGAGCGCGGTGGCGCTGTCCTACATGATCACGGTCATGACCGCGCTGGCGTTTGCTTCCGGCCGCGAGGCGTTGCGGGAGGCCCTAAAACTGTTGCCGGCACGGGCGCCTAAGGCAGCGCCAAGCGAGGCAAAGTAACTTGCACGGACATCCATACGAGGACCAGGTCTGATCCCATGCACTACCGATCGATCTCCGACATGAATGACGCGATTGTCAGGAACCTTCACCGGTTGCCGCGCGACATCGACCTGGTGGTCGGGGTCCCGCGAAGCGGCATTCTCGCCGCCACCCTGCTCAGCCTGACGGCGAACATTCCGATGACCGACCTGGACAGTTTCCTGGCCGGAAAGATCTATTCTTCGGGCGTCACCAAACGCCGCGCCGCGCTCGACCGCCAGGCGACCGATATGCGCAAGGTCCTGGTGATCGACGACAGCGTCAGCGGCGGCGCTGCCATGAGAGAGGCGCGCAGCCGGGTAGAGGCCGCCGGCATCAAGGCGGACTTCACCTTTGCCGCGGTGTTCGGCCTGCTGCCCCAACACGAGGAAACCGACATCGTCCTCGAGGTCGTGCCGCATCCAAGGATGTTCCAATGGAACTTCATGCACCACAAATTCCTCGCGCAAAGCTGCGTCGACATTGACGGCGTGCTTTGCCTGGACCCGACCGAAGCAGAAAACGACGACGGCCCCGCCTATGAGAAATTCCTGGGCGAAGCGCTGCCTCTGTTTGGCCCGACCCGCAAGATCGGCTGGCTCGTCACCAGCCGGCTCGAGAAATACCGCGCGCTTACCGAAGCATGGCTGGCAAAGCACGGCATAGAATACGACAAGCTGATCATGCTTGACCTGCCGAGCAAGGCAGAACGGCAACGGCTTGGCGTGCATGGCAGTTTCAAAGCCGATTTCTACCGCAAATGCGATGCCATCCTGTTCATCGAAAGCGAGCACCAGCAGGCCCTCAAGATCGCCGAGCTTTCCGGCAAGCCGGTGCTGTGCGTTGAAACGCATCTGGTAATTTATCCCGACACGCTGTCACTTCCGGCACTTGGACAGGCGGCGCGCAACCTTCCGGGCAGGTTAAGGCAGATCAGTTCGCCTGACGGGCGCAAGACGGCAATCAAGACCGTCGCGCGCACGCTGCTTGGCGAACGCGGTTACGAGACGCTCAAAAGCCGGGTCAAACGACCGGCTTGAACCCGGTTTCGGGACTTAAAGCGGGTCACGCGACGCGCGCTTTAATTTTTTTTATGCGGTCGTTGTCGCAAAACCGCTACGCACCCCCGGGTCAGGCCCGAGCGCATGCTTTTGGGCGACATGCGTTAGGCGGCTTGCCGCGAAGGCTGTTGTGTCGCCCTCTCCAGCATCGAGAAGAAGGTCGCGAATTGACCCGCCGGATCGAGTTCCGGGCGCTCGGAGAATGCACGCGCCGCCGCTGAAAGCCGCCCATATTCCAGGCTGTCGGTCCACAGACGCCTGACCACTGCCACCCAGTCGGCGAGTGGGGCATCGTAATCCAGCACCACGCCACCGGAGCCGATCGCTTCGGGCAGGCCGCCACGACGCGAGCCTACGACTGGAATGCCGCTGCAATGGGCTTCCGACGCCACCCGACCCCAGGCCTCTTCCCATTTGCTGGGAGCCAGCAGGATTTTCGTGCGGCCGTAGACCGTCTTCATGTCGTTGGTCCGGCTCTCCAGGGTGACGTTGCCGAGCGGCGCGATCGTCTGCTCGATCCGGGCCCGATGATCATCGTCAAGCTTCCAGCTTTCGACGAACAGGAACGGGATTTCAGAGCAGGCGGCGGCGATGCGCACCGCAAGCTCGAAACCTTTTTCCTCATAGGGGTTGATCAGCGTGACAAACTCGCCTGTCGTCGGCGTGCGGTAGAGCGCGGGATTGATGGTCGGCGGTATAACCGTCGAATCGATATCGAATTTTGCCTTGTAGGTGCGCGCCGTGAACTCGGAATTGGCTATGTAGAGCGCCGAATGCAGCTCGCGCAGATCGCCGCCCAATTCGTGGAACTCGACATTCCTGAGATAGACGACCAGCGGCACGCCTTCGGCCTGCAGTGCCTTGCCGATCGGAACCGACTTGTGGCACTGGACCACGGCGACATCCGGCCTCAGCTTTTCGACGGCGAAACCCGCCGCCTCCCAGGGAAACCAGGCGCGCACGACCGGATAGCCCGGAAAGCTGTCGATGACAGCGCGCTGCCTCAAAAGCTTCATCTTGGCGCGCGCCTTGTAGCCGAAGACGCCCTGGCCGAACAGGGCGGCGAGCACCGAAGCCTCATGCCCGTGCTCGCGCAACTGTTCGGCAAGGTGATGGGTGCTGGACTGGACACCGCCGCTGAACTGGGGCGTGTAACCGTTACCGCCTGCAAAAAGCACTTTCATGGTTTCGGCTCCTTGTCGCATTCTCAAGTTTACGGCCAATGACGCACGGCTTATTTACGGATGCTGGCTTGCGACCCGCTTCAAGCATCCTGCTGCGTCTCCAAATTGGCGAACGGATTGGTACACGGCTGCCATCCGGTGAACCGGACCGGGTCGGCTGGCGAACTGCGCCGGGCGTAGTCGGTCAGCATATGGAACTCGGCAATGACCCAGCGGTCGAAATGCCTCAGGTCCTGTTTTTTCTGTTCGGGCAGAAACCGGCGTGCGGCGCCCAATTTCAGCGCCTCAAGCACAGTGACAGCATCGCCCAGCTTTGTGTTTGGAAATATCCAGGGGTTCCGCTTCTGGAATTCCAGGACGAACTGCTGCAAATGTTCGATGCGCATGTTCAGCCTGCCGAAATATCTTTCGAGCGTGACGCGCACCAGGTCTTCGTCCGAAAGCGAGGAAACGGTGGCGTAGGCGATGCCGGTCGAAGCAACTCCGCCAGCCATGATGGCCAGTGCCGCGCGTCGCGAAACCTTGGTCATCCGGCCATTTCCTTTCCTGCTATCCGGCTCGCCGCCCGCAGGGAGAGGGCTGCCGCCGTCAGGCTCGGGTTGGCGCAGGAACAGCTTGAATATGTGCTTGAGCCGACGACAACCAGGTTCCTGAGCTGATGGTGGATCATGTCCCGATCGACCACCGAATCCGCCGGGCTCGAGCCCATCCGCAACGTGCCCTGGACATGCGACTCGGTGCGCCGGATGCCGCGATCGAAGATTTCTTCGACCGGCAGCGGCGCCAGAAGCGCCGCCAGTTTCTCCTTTGCCCGCGCCATGCCCTTGACCGCATAGTCGGATGCTCCCGCGAAACTGACGAAGGCGTTTTCATCCTCGTCGAGAATCACGAGATTTTCCGGGTCGAGCAGGTCTTCGGTAACAATGATGATGGGAAGCGTCTGACGGACACGTCCCTTCTCAGGGCGCATCCCGTGCTGCCAGCGGTTTTCGAAATAGACCAGCGCCGCCGCATGGTCCGATCTGTGAGCGCCGTCATAAAGGCCGAAATTCAAGCCGGTGGTGATGGTGCTTCCGTCGAAATTATCGACACCGTCGAGATAGGCTTCGAAATTCCATCCGTAGGATTCGTGCAGGCCGCGCCCGACGAATTCGCCCGACAGGCCGGACCGCAACATGATCGCCGGGCTCTGGATGGCATTGGCGCCCAGTATGAAAAGATCGCCGCTGATCGAATATTCCTTGCCCTCATGCACGAATGCGACCGAACGGACCGAACCGCCGATATGGTCGAGCCGGCGCACTTCAGCGCCAAGGCAGACAGAAACGTCGGGATGCTCGAAGACGTGCATCAGGCCATTGTTGGCGGTGAATTTGGCATCGACCGGGCATAATCCGCACCGCAAGTTGGCGCAGCAAGAAGACCGTTGCGCGGTCGGCACGCGCGCGCGGGCTGTCGGCATGACAAAATGCTGGTCCGGCTGCGCCGCTTTCATCATCCGGTCCGGCGTCGACATGTGATGCGGTGGCTGGGGAAATGGCCTGGAACGCGGCATCATCGCCGCCATGTCGGGGTCGCCTGAAATCGACATGACGTCCTCTGCATCGCAGTAAAACGGCTCGAGCTCGTCATAGCTGATCGGCCAGTCGTTACCGACGCCGTAGAGGCTTTTCAGCCTGAAGTCGTTCGGGTGAAAGCGCGGCGTCTGGGCGAACCAGCAATTCGTTCCGCCACCCAATCCGATGGTGTAATTCCACGGCTTGTCAGAGTTGGTCTTGTAGGTGGTCTTGTCCTCGATGTCGGTGTTGACGTTCTGCTCGAGCTGCCATTCATGCGTGTTGTGCCCGCCCCATTCCAGAACCAGAATGCGTGCCTTTCGCTGCTTGGCGAACGCATGCAGGAAGAAGGCCGAACCGAAACCGGAACCGACTGCGACAAGATCGAAATGCTCGTTGGCGATCTGTTCCGGCCTGATGCCCAGCACCATCAGAGAAGACCCCTTGTTGACACGAGCGCGTTCATCGAAGCCTTCGCGATCGTCCTTGATGTCCTGGCCACCGGCCTGTCCCGCCTGATCTCACGCCGCCATCCTGCCGATCGAGTGATATTCGATGCCGTAGCGAGCGATGACCTTGGGGTCGTAGAGGTTTCGACCGTCGAAGATGATCGGCGTGGACAGCGCATCCTTGATCGCGTCGAACGACGGTGCCTTAAAATTCTTCCACTCGGTGGCGATCATGAGCGCATCGGCGCCACGCAGCGCTGCCTCCTTGGTCCCGCACAAGAGCAGATCCTCGCGCAGTCCGTAGACGGCCTGGCATTCCTGCATCGCCTCGGGATCGTAAGCCTGCACTTTGGCGCCGGCCTTCCAGAGCGCTTCCATCAAGACCCGAGCCGGCGCCTCACGCATGTCGTCGGTATTGGGCTTGAACGCCAGGCCCCACAGCGCAAAAGTCTTGCCCTTCAGATTGCCGTTGAAACAGCGGTTCACCTTATCGAACAGGACCGATTTCTGTTCGTTGTTGCGTTCCTCGACGGCGCGCAGCAGCTTGGCATCGAATTTGACGCCTTCGGCGGTCTTGATCAGGGCGCGCACGTCCTTGGGGAAGCACGAGCCGCCATAACCGAGGCCCGGATAGATGAAGTGGTAGCCAATGCGCGGATCGCTGCCGATGCCCTTGCGGACCTCCTCGATGTCGGCGCCGAGTTCCTCGGCCAGATTGGCCATTTCGTTCATGAAGCTGATCTTGGTCGCCAGCATGCAATTGGCCGCGTATTTGGTGAACTCGGCGCTGCGCACATCCATCACGATCATCTTCTCGTGGTTGCGGTTGAATGGAGCGTAAAGCTCACGCATCACCGCCTCGGTGTCCTCGCTGCCGGTGCCGACGATAATGCGGTCGGGCTTCATGCAGTCGGCCACCGCGGAGCCTTCCTTGAGGAATTCCGGATTGGAGGCGACGTCGAAAGTAAGATCCTCGCGGCCCCGCGCCTTCAGCGTCACGGCGATCCTGGCCTTAATCTTTTCGCAGGTGCCGACCGGCACGGTCGACTTGCCGACGACGATCTTGGGCGCATCCATCTCCCGGCCGATGGCCTCAGCAACCGCCAGCACATATTTGAGGTCGGCCGAACCATCCTCGCCCGGAGGCGTGCCGACAGCGATCATCTGGATCTGGCCATGCTTGACGGCGGCCGCGGCGTCGGTGGTGAACTTGATGCGGCCGGCCGCGTGGTTCTCCTTGACGAGGTTTTCGAGCCCGGGCTCGAAAATCGGAATGAGGCCCTGATTGAGCCGCTCCACCTTGTTCACGTCGATGTCGACGCATAATACCTGATGGCCGACTTCGGCAAGCACCGCCGCCTGCACCAGACCGACATAGCCGATTCCAAAGACCGTCAAATTCATTTGATTTCATTCCTGTTCAAGACTTCGGAGCGCTTTCGGCCCGGCCGGTTCAGATTGGTCTTTATTTAATGCTGCATGCCAGCGATTCCGGAAACTGGCATGGCTGGCCGAGCGCCGTGAATGCGATGCGATCCACTTGCAAGGTAAGCTTGCGACCCGGATCCGAAAACGGCCCCAGCCATTCCTTCATCGTGTCGCTGCCCCAGAGGCTAAAAAATATCTTTTGCGCATGGCTGGGCAGCTTTGCCGGATCGGTGATCGTGTTCACCAGCTCTCCATTGACGTACCAGCGCAGCCGGTCCTTCTCCCAGACGAAGGCGTAATCGTTAAAAGCCTTGTCGGTGCCGCCAGCTACATCCACCACTTTCTCGTTATTGCCCTTGCCGGCGATGTAGGCGTTGACCTGCACTTTGGAGGTGTCCTTGGTCAGCACCTCGAAGTCGATTTCATCCCACGGCTGCTTATCGGTGGGGCCGATGTAGGTGAAGAAGGAGGCGTTGATGCCAGAGCCCGAATCGGTTTTCATCCGCGCCTCATAGGTGCCATAGCCGAAGCGCTGCTTGGATTGGACCTCGCCGCAGGCAAAGTCGCGATCCTTCACTTTCTGCTTTTCGAAACCGAGCGTCAGCATGCCATTGGAAAGCTTGACCTGCTTTTTGGACCAGATGCAGTTCTGATACTTGCCGTTCGCCCAGCCGTCGGCAATGTACCAACGCGCCCGGTCGAAGCTGGTGAAATCATCGACGAACGATGGCGCAGTCGGGATGTCCTGCGAACGGGAAGGGGTCGGGCCCGCAACCAGGCTGCCGAGTGCGACCAGCAGAAACGCTCCGCCCGAACATAGCTGCCTCAGTTTCCCTTGCCTCATCATGTGCGTGAACGGCCGGTCGCCGGTTGCTCGGGTGGACGTGCTTTTCGAATCCGCGTTCATACCAAACTCACCTTGTGCTGTGCGCCCCCCCAACCCAAATCGATGTTCAAAATCATGACGAAACGAGCTGATCTTGACCTTCTGCCGGTAGCTTCCCCGGTTGCCTGCTTCTTGCCCAGTGGCGCCACCCAGGCTCTTTGAAATTTCACCCCGCGCCGGCGGCCGGGTTGGCGAAATCGGCCTTGGTGGCCGGGCCAGGTTGGGCGCTTTCGTCGAAGATAGCATCCAGCGAATGCCGGAGACCCTTCATCAATTCGTTCTGGCGGGCGAGCGCCGCGATGCGCCGCTCGTAATTCAGGATCGACTTCGTCAGTTCGCTGACCTCGGAGGATCTACTGGAGGAGGCCGCGCCATTTTCGATCGCCTCGACCAGGAAGGCGGCGTTGGTGGCCTTTGTCCGGTAGCGATTCTCAAGCCCGTTTTTCTCCGCCTCGATCTCGGCTGCGATCTGGTCAAGCAGCTTTGCCAGGCGGTCAAGGCGCGAGATATCGGTCTGCCTGTCTCGAGCCGGATCCCTTGATCTGAAGCCAAATATGGAGGCCATGCGCTCAGTTTCCTGTCATAGCCGGCCTAAGCTGTCCCTTGTGCCCGGCCGGGCCAAAAAAGTTCTTGTCGCATCGTCCAGCTCCTCTCACAGGCGGACATTTTCGGCCGATTCAAACAGCCAATCAAAATTGCTGCACCGCAACATACATGCCATTCCCAAAGCGAGTAGGCAACCACCAAGTGCGGCGAATCGGAAATTCGCATCGTTTTGAGGCAGGGTAAGGACCTGTTGACATGATCGGTGTGGCGCGCCGGCGGACCAGCTCAAGCCTCGCCGACCGGGCTGGTTGCGGCCATGAGAAAGCGCCGCGACGGCACAGGCTGTTTCGAGCCAAAGCCGGCGCGGCGAAACAGCGCATCCAGCTTGTCGGCGGCCACGCCGCGAACGATGGGGATGAGATTGGATTGGCTGGCCAGGGCGTAGGCCGCAGCCGCTGTCAGCCCTCTCTCGTTCTTCACGTCGAGGAAGTTTCGCAACCGATATTTGTCGCGCACCTGCCGTTCGTGCTTTCTGAGCACGGCCTTGGAGCCTTCCGGCAAACTGTCGATCGCCAGCAGCGCCAGATCCGCGTCGGCCAGACGCTTGAGATCCTGCGTCCTGTGCTGGCCGCTCAGCGAATCCGCGCGAACGATCGCTCCGTAGCCGCAGGACCTGATGACCTTGAAGCGCGCCCCGCAAGCAACTGCGCGCGCGTAGAGTTCATAGTCTTCGCCCAGCCGCAGGTTTTCGTCATAGCGCAGCCCATGCCGGTCCAGAAAAGCGCGGCTGATCACCGGCTTGAGGAAACCCAACTCACCTCTCTGCACACGACGACTGGAGATGTTGCCTTCGATGAAGCGCTCGAAATCGAGAAATTCCGGATCGGCCGCAAACCGCGGAGCGGTGATTTTCGAAACGTCGGTCGCCGCATCGTCCCTGATCATCATGATGTTGTCGGCAGCGAAATCCCAATCGGCGCTGGCGAACAACTCGCGAAATCTCCCCTCGAGAAAAAAATCGTCGGCGTCCAGAATGCTGATGAACGGCGATTTGGAGCTGGCGATCGCGGCGTTGCGGGCCAAGGAAGGACCGCCGTTGACGTCGAGCCGGATGACGGAAAGTCTGCCGCTGCCATCGTCGGCCTCCCGAACGACTTTCGCGGTATCGTCAGTGGAGGCGTCATCGACGACGACGACTTCGGCCACCTCCGGCTCGCGCAAGGCCGATGCGATGGCAACCGCAATTGTCCGCGCCGCGTTGCGAGCAGCAATGATCACGCAGACTTCCGGTTCTGTCATCAATTCGCCTCTCGACTGCACAGGTAGCTCCGAATTTTCTCCCCCAATGCAGCTCTCGTTCTCACTGACTGCCCGGCTGTACGAAACATCAGCCGGCGCTTATGCTGCGAGTGCGAAGCATCGTTAAAATCACTCGCTCCGTCCAGTCTTTCCTTTCGGGGTCGTCATGGCGCAAATCGATGGGCGGTGAAATGCCAGCGGATAGGCGGGCCGCTTCGCACACCGTCCCTGCGCATTCTGGATGGGGTCAGCGCACTCGAATCGCTGATCACCAGGTCGATCGACAGGGTTTAGGCAGTGGTGGCCGAGTCAGAGGATCCGAGGCTGAAGGGGAAATCACAAGTCGGTTGCCCAGGATGCTGTCGGGCGAGCAGTGCGCGAGGGACCCGGCCGACGCTACCTGCCGTCAGGTCAGTGGAGGCTTCTCCTGGCACTGAACTTCTCGCCATCGGCCGCTTCGGTCGAACTCAGCCTTCGTTCGACGTCGCGAATCTTGTCAGCCGACGTCGGGGTATTTCTGGCAACCATGGCGAAAACGAGCAGAAAGTAGCCCAATTGAATGACAATGGCGCAGGCTATAGCGCGAAGTAGCGTTGCGCCTAGCGAAGCGCCGTCGAGATAAGACCAGGCGACCACGATCGCCAGCGCGAAAATCATGCCGATAATGAATTTTGGTAGCGACATACCCGACAGCCCGTCAACCTGCTCGGGCAAAAATCGATGATTGACCATCCCGAGCCTCCCTTCGCCATGCGAGCTTGTTGAGGCCACCCGCTTTTTTTGGCCGGTTGCTTCCAGCCTTCCCACGCTGTCCATACTCTGACAGAAACAATTTGTAACTCTATTAAGGTGTGCAATAGCGGGCAAGGCCAGCCGCAAATTATTTTGCATAAGTTCGGGGGATCGACTCTGCCATGTTGCGACGCACACCCCGGTATCACGACCAATCACCCGGTCTGGACTCACTTCAGTAAGAACAACAATATTAACCCAGTATTTTACTATAACAGCGCGCTATATTTTACAAAGCTACAGCGCGATATTTCTCAAGCACGCGGCACAAAGAGCGATGCGCCCAAAATCAGCCTCAAAAGGCACTAAATTTTTCAAAGTTGCCCATAATTTGTCACGAACGCGCCATAAAAGGCCAAAATTTGCGCAGGATCGGTTTATTATTTAACCAATGCATGACGCGATTATTTCAGGCGCTCAACGAATTGTGTGTTGCGATGCAGCATTTTTTTGATATCGTGCGGCAAACCATCCGTTCAACGTATGGAGTTTACGCATGAGGGACGTAGCCAAGCCGGCCGACGCGAATTTTCCGCAGGCCGGTATCGACTTTCCACCAATCGGCGGCCTGCTTAAACGCAGCTTCGATATCGCCGGTTCACTGATTGGCCTGGTTGCTCTCAGTCCGCTGTTTGTGATGGTCGCGCTGCTTGTCAAGTTTTCCGACGGCGGCCCGATTTTCTACGGTCACAGCCGGATCGGGCGGGGAGGACGGATTTTCCCGTGCCTCAAGTTTCGGACTATGGTACAGAATGGCGAACAGGTGCTGGCGGCATACCTTGCCGCCAACCCGGAGGCCAAGGCCGAATGGATAGCCACCCGCAAGCTCAAGAACGATCCACGCGTCACGCGTGTCGGGGCCGTGCTGAGGAAGCTCAGCCTCGATGAACTGCCGCAGATCATCAATATCCTTCAGGGTGACATGAGCCTTGTCGGTCCTCGCCCGGTGGTGCGCGACGAGCTCGAAATCTATGGCAGTTCGGCCGTCTATTACCTGAAATCGCGCCCTGGCCTGACCGGGCTCTGGCAGGTCAGCGGCCGCAATGACGTTTCCTATGACAGCCGCGTCGCATTCGATCGCCACTATGTCGAGAACTGGTCGCTGTTCGAGGACATTCGCATTATCATCAAGACCGTGCCTGCCGTCTGGATGTCGCGGGGCTGCTATTGACGGGCCGGGAGCCGGTTGTGTGCGGAGGAGTGACTGTCCAGACGCCAAGCATTCTGCAGCAAGCTTCATCGGGCCGGGCTAAAGCGAATCGGAAAACGTACAGTTGAAAACAAACATCTTCGACATCTCCTGGGCCGGCACGGTTAGCAATCGCATGCGACGGATGCGGCTTATGACCACTTGCCTCGCGCTGGCGCTCGCCGTTCCCCAACTCGCCGCGGCCGACGAGTACCGGCTTGGATCCCAGGACAAGCTGACCATCCGCGTGGCCGAATGGCAGACCGTTGAAGGCACGTTCCGCGACTGGACGGCCGTCAACGGAGAATACACGGTCGGCCCGTCTGGAACATTGTCCGTGCCGTTCGCCGGCGAAATGCCGGCATCCGGCAAGACCACATCCGAGATCGCGGCAGCGATCAGCCAGGCGCTCCAGCGCAAGCTCGCTCTGGCCGACCGGCCGGAAGCCTCCGTCGAAATGGCGCAGTACAGGCCGTTCTACATTTCCGGGGAGGTCCAGACGCCGGGCCAGTATCCCTACGTGCCCGGCCTGACCGTCCTGAGGGCGATGAGCATCGCCGGCGGCGTCCGGCGGGCCCCCGAAGGACAGCGGTACGCCCGCGACATAATCAACGCCAAGGGCGAGTTTGACGTTCTCCAGGACCAACGGGTCCGACTGATCGTTCGGCGCGCGCGCATCGAAGCGCAGATTGCCGACAAGCCGACATTCGACGTGCCGAAGGAGGTGGCCGAGGATCCGAAGCTGGCAAGCATCGTTGCCGACGAGATGGCGATCCTGACGGCCGATCAAAAGAATCTCAAACTGCGCCTTCAGGCGCTCGACGATTTGAAGAAGCTATTGCAGAGCGAGATCGATTCGCTGCAGAAAAAGATCGTCAACCAGCAGCGGCAGGTCGACCTGGCAAAGGAACAGCTCAGCGGTATCGGTTCGCTTGCGCAAAAGGGCCTTGTCGTCAACACTCGGGTTCTGACTTCGCAGCAAACGATCGCCGACCTGGAAGGAAAAATCCTGGATTACGAAACGGCTATCCTCACCGCCAGGCAGTCGATCAGCAAGGCCGACCAGGACGCCATCGACCTGGAGAACACCCAGAATGCGGATCTCGCCACCGGCCGGCAACAGGCAGAAGCCGATCTCAGCGAAACAATGCTCAAGATGAACATGCACACCGGCCTGATGGCCGAAGCCATGTCGGGGAGCCCGGCGCTACAACGCTATCGCGACGGCGAAGAGCCAACGATGTCGTTTGGCCTGGTTCGGGTTGTCGACGGCAAGACCAGCGAAATCGCTGCCAGCGAAGATACGCCCGTGCTGCCTGGGGACGTGATCAAGGTGAAGCTGGTGCCAATGGCAAGCCAGTAGGCATTGGAGCGATCGGCCGATCCGACCGCGCCGTACAGATTCGATCTGCAAGGAGTTCGACCCGGACGAGTTCGACCTTGAACTCGTCGACACTGTGCTCGCCGCCCCGACAAGCTGGCCTACCGCCAACTCGGGACGTGAGTAATTGCAGCGCAAGGAGATGTTGTGCTTTAGTTGCAACTTAAATCCGAGGAGGACTTCGTCATGCACAGTGAAAGGGACGAAATCGTCAGTCGAGAAAGAGAATTTCACAATCTCAGATTCAGTCAGGAGGAGGATCCAAGAGGAAGCCTGGACAAGTGGTATCGAACAATTCGTCACGGCGCTGAACGTCAAGACGAGCAGATAAAACGGCTTTCGAAAAACGCAGACGTGCTCGAGTACGGTTGCTCCGATGGGGGGTGGTCTCTGCATTCCCTGCACCTGCCCGATCTTTGCCGATCTCTGACGGGGATTGATATTTCGGATGTAGCAGTAAACAAGGCGAACGAACGGGCGAGCACGCTTGGAAGCACGAACGCTACATTCCTGGCGATGAATGCGGAAGCCATGTCGTTCGAGGACAACAAGTTCGACCTGGTGTATGGACGCGGGATCATCCATCACCTGGACCTGGACCGGTGTTTTTCCGATGTGGTCCGTGTCCTGAAGCCGAACGGCGTGGCGTCCTTCTACGAGCCGATGGGACACAATCCGCTCCTGAATGCCTACAGAAATCGGACACCCCTCATCCGCACCGCTGATGAACATCCCTTGCTAATTTCGGACTTCGCTTTGGCCCGCCGCTATTTCAGCAATGTCCAGGTGGACTATTTCGGCCTGTGCTCCGTAGGAAGCGCGCTGATGCCGCGAACCATCTCGGAGACCGTCTACAAAGTTGGCAAAGCTGTCGATTCAGTACTTTTGACGCTTCCCTTTGTGAAGCGGTTCGCATGGTATGCGCTCCTGACCCTCAGGGCCTGATCAATAGGCAGCAAACCCAACTCGGGCGAGGCTCGCCTGCTGCCTGTGAGATGAAATGATTGCTTGGCCTTGGCGCTGTCAGGCGGCGTTTTTGTGCGCGGCACCAAATCAAGGTAATATTCTAGCCCTTTGCTTAGCGCCCTGCGGTTTCTGGTTCCGCGAGGTCGGCCGCGGTCCATCTGGGACGGGCGACATGCACCCTGACCAGCCTGAAGTAGCTGTAATACAGGAGGAAGGAGCCCATGATGTAGGGGTTGAAGGTGTCGATCTCAACGAAGGACCGGATGAGCAGAAGCACCATCACGCCGCCAAGAATCACCGACTCGGCTTGCCATGTCCTGAATATCAGGGCCGATATATGGCCCCATAGCGTGCGCACGATGATCAGCGAAATCATCGTCGCCCCGACATAACCTAGCTCGACGAGGGCTTCGATATAGGTGTTGTGGAAGTGGAAGCCGCTTCGGGTGGTGATGTAGAATTCGTTCCAAAGCCGCTCGGCCTCGGCGAACCCCTGCACCCAATAGGCCGCGTAGCCGACGCCGAGGACTGGCGCCTGCTGCGCCGCTTCCCAGCCCTGCTCCCAGAGATAGGTCCGTCCGGTGAGCGTGGAATCCTTTCCGAAGGCGCCAAGGACGAAATCCAGAAGTCCTGCAAAGGCAACCGCGGTGACCACGACCAGCCCGCATGCGCCGACCACGAAAATCACCCGTCGGTAGCGGAGTGGAAGCTTCTTGGCCATGGCAAGCAGAGCCACCAGAGCGAGAACTGCCGGTATCGAAGCCGTCGAGGTGGCGGAATGCGCCATGATCAGAAGATAGGCCGATAGGACGAAGATGGGCGCCGTCAGGATAAAGCTTATCCGGCCGCGCCTGAGAAAGACCAGGAAGACAATGCAAAAATAGATGCCAAGGGAGGCGACAAAGCCGAGCTGGTTCTTGGAGCTGAATGCGCCGACGAAATTGTACGTCCCGTCGAGCATATCATAGGAATATCCCCCGACCTTGAGCGAATAGAGCAGGACGACAAAAATCCCGATCAGTGAGCCTATCGTCAACGTCCGGACGCTGACGGTGCGCGCGGCGATGTAGGCGCAGGCGATATGGGAGCAATACTGGATTGACGTCCTCAACGTGATGCCGGGGGCATCCGACCAGAACACCGAGAGGCAGACATAGAATGCAAACGCCAACGGCAGCCACGCGCTGGAGGCATGTCGCAACAGCCGCCGGTAGTCTACCAGAACCAGGGGAAGCCAGACCGCATAATAGGCCAAGATCAGGATCGGGCCGAAAACCGAGGAGTAGGAGAACGCCCAAATGGAGATGGCAACAGCAAATGCGCCGTAGACCGTGCTCTTCTCCGGGTCGACCAACAGAGATTTTGGAATCTTCATCTCGGTAGCGAATTCCCGTCCATGCAGTTCAATGCCGATTCGCCGCCGCGCCATGCGCGAACGCTTCTATTGTGCAGTGCAATATAACCCATCCCCCGCAGCGTGTCACCCAAATGAGGCAAAAACGGTCCTAAGGCGCCCCGGGACGGCGGCAAAAGGCCACGACAGGCGGTGCGGCAAGAACCCGAGCATCCCGGCGCAGGGCTGGGGCATCGCTCTCGACGCCGTCAAAAACCATCGCCGCCGCATTTAATGAGACGGTCGGCATGACCGCCGCGCGGAACTGTTTTTCAGTTGCTTTCAGCACCGGACCAAAAAATGGCAGTCGGCATGCGTTGCATCCGTTGCAATGAATGAGGCCCTCCGCGTACGCTATCTCGGGGGCAACCAGACGATGGCCACACCAACAACTGGCAGGCCCTGGTCGTCCCCGGTCTGCTGGGTTGGAGCAAACGGATGGACAAACCTCGAATCTTCCTGGGCTCCTCGGGGAAGCAGAAAAAACTGCTGCAGGCGCTGACACGCGGTCTTGAAGAGATCGCGCATGTGGAACCCTGGACGACGTCCTTCAATCCGGGGACAACCACCCTGGGGCGCCTCCTCGAGCTTACGCGTGAGGTCGACTTCGCCGCTTTCGTCTTCGCCCAGGACGACTGGACGAGTGTAAGCCTGCCAGCATCATCTGCTTCTGTATCCGCTCAAGCTTCTCCGCGAGACAATGTCGTCTTCGAAGCCGGCCTTTTTGGCGGAGTCCTTGGAATGCGCCGAACGTTTATCCTTCATGCCAACGGTTCCAAGCTACCAAGCGATCTCCTGGGCCTGACATCCGTGAGGTATGGCGAAGCGGCGACCGCCGCGGAGATGAGAGCGGTCAACCAAAAGCTGCGAAAAGCTATTGAAAATGAAGGCCGCGTCGCCCGAATAGAGGGCCTTTGGTGGCAGTTTTCCCTGTCGGAGCGGACCGTAAAGGAACCTTCCGCCGTGAGCCTCCTGCGTATCTCGCGAGACCGCGATGGTGCGCTGGAGTTGGCCGGCCGCTCATGGCAAGAGAATGGCAGCCTGTCAGCCAGATACTGGAGCGAGGCGGTAAAGGAGAGAAAGGAGCCTGCCGGCATCTTTTACTTTTGGAATGGAGAACGGCCCTTGGATGCGAACGCGTCGCAGTTGTACGGGACGGGAGAGATCCGGCTGGAGTCCGCCGATCGCGCGTCCGGGTACTTTACCACACGCGCCGACACACAGCCAAAACTGAACGCGCGCACCTCAGGCGTCTACTTGCGCGCCGAACCGGAGGACTTGAGCATCCTGGACGGGCGCGACAACCAGCGACGGGTGAAGTTG
The DNA here is from genome assembly GCF_055811455.1 of Mesorhizobium sp. WSM4845. Lineage (NCBI taxonomy): Bacteria > Pseudomonadati > Pseudomonadota > Alphaproteobacteria > Hyphomicrobiales > Phyllobacteriaceae > Mesorhizobium > Mesorhizobium sp. WSM4845. The sequence goes on along the minus strand of NZ_JBVVQA010000006.1, from coordinate 104,329 downwards.
ATCGCGGAGCGGCTGAGCCATTGGAAGTCGATCAAGAACGTTTGAACTGTGCGCGTGGAAGTCGCCTTGCAGCGACGGCAGCATCGAATGGACAGGTCGTATAGCCAAGAGCGGCTCTCAACCGCCTGCTGCTGGCCCGCCATGAACCTGTTCGAGGCTCCAGTCCCCGGCTTGAACTTCTCCGCTGTTGACTTCACATTCGCCGCCGGCGGTGTCGCCAGCGCCCGTCGGGGCGGGCAAATGAGGGAGACCATATGCCAATGAGTTTTGCGGGACGGTTTGCCGGACGATCGGCCGTGGTCACCGGTGGCGCCTCAGGCATCGGCCTGGCCGTCGCGCAACGAATCGTTGAAGAGGGCGGGCGCGTTTGCGTCTGGGATCGCAACTCCACCCAGATCGAGCAGGCCAAGGCTGTCATCGCCGACTTGCACGGCGTGACCGTCGACGTCGCCGATCCTGTAGCGGTCGCACAGGCCGCCCGGCAGACGATCGAAGCCCTTGGCGCGGTCGATATCCTGGTCACCAGCGCGGCCATCACCGGACCGAACATGACGACCTGGGACTATTCGGTGGAGGATTGGCATCGGGTCATCGACATCAACATCAACGGCGTCTTCTACTGCAACAAGGCGCTGGTTCCGCACATGCTCGAGCGCAATTACGGCAGGATCGTCAACATCGCTTCGATCGCCGGCAAGGAGGGAAACCCGAATGCCTCTGCCTACAGCACCTCCAAGGCGGCGGTGATCGGCCTGACCAAGTCGCTGGGCAAGGAACTGGCGAAGACCAAGGTGACGGTGAACTGCGTCACGCCGGCAGCGGTGCGCACCGCGATCTTCCAGCAGATGAGCCAGCAGCACATCGATTTCATGCTGTCGAAAATACCAATGGCGCGGTTTGGCGAGGTCGAGGAGGTGGCGGCGCTGATCTCGTGGATCGCTTCCGAGGAATGTTCCTTTACGACGGCTGCCGTTTTCGACGTTTCCGGCGGCCGGGCGACCTATTGAAGCAACTGGAACGATTTGCAACCACGGACGCCAGACTGGAGTTCCCGTCGTTTGCTTAGGATCGAACCTCCACAGTCCGACGAAGAACTGCTCGACCGCTTCCAGCGCGCCGCCTTCGGCTATTTTCTGGAAACCGTGAATGCGGAAAACGGACTGGTTGCCGACACGTCGCGGCCAAATTGGCCGGCAAGCATCGCGGTCGTCGGCTTCGCCCTGTCCTGCTATCCGGTCGGGGTCGAGCGCGGCTGGATAGCACGAGACGCAGCCGTGAAGCTGACGCTTGCCGCACTGCGTTTCTTCTGGAACAGCCGGCAAGGCGATGGCGACGACGTCACCGGCCACAAAGGCTTCTACTACCATTTCCTCGACATGCGGACCGGCCTGCGCGCCTGGCGATGCGAGTTGTCAGTGGTTGACACGGCGCTGCTGATGGCCGGCGTGCTCACGGCTGGCGCCTATTTCACAGGCGACACTGACGACGAAACCGAAATCCGCGAGCTGGCGGAAATGCTCTACCGACGCGTCGACTGGCGATGGATTCAAGGCAGCAGACCGATCTTGCGACAGGGCTGGAAGCCGAAGAGCGGTTTTCTGCGTTATGGCTGGGAAGGCTACAACGAAGCGACGATCCTTTACGTCCTGGCAATGGCCGCCCCCGACAAACCCGCCTCGGACGACAGCTATGCCGGCTGGACGGCGACATATCAGTGGGAAAACATCTACGGCTACGACGTGCTCTATGGCGGCCCGCTGTTCATGCACCAATTCTCGCATGCCTGGATCGACTTCGATGGCATCCGGGATGCGTTCATGCGGGACAAGAACTCGGACTATTTCGAAAACAGCCGCCGCGCGACCTACCTTCACCGGGCCTATGCGCGGCACAACCCGTCTGGCTATGACGGCTACGGCGAAGCACTTTGGGGACTTTCGGCGGGTGACGGACCCGGCAAATTCCGCGCGCGGATCGAGCGGCGGCCGCGCAAATTTTCCGGCTATGCGGCGCGTGGCGCACCGTTCGGCCCCGATGACGGAACGATTGCGCCGTGGTCGTATCTCGCATCGCTGCCCTTCGCACCGGAAATCTGCCTGCCTGCGCTGCGCCACCTCAGAGAACGCCACCCTGAGGTGGTCGACGGTTTCAGGATGCCGAGCGGCTTCAACCCGACGCTGGCGAACCGGCGGAAGTTCGGGCCGAGCGGCTGGATATCGGATGCGCACTATGGACTGGACCAAGGCATCGTCGTGCTGATGATTGAAAACCACCGCTCGCGGCTGATCTGGGAGCTGATGCGGTCGAGCCCGCATATCCGTCGCGGCCTGTGCAAGGCCGGGTTCTCCGGCGGCTGGCTGTCGCAGCCGGCGAGCCCTCCTCGCAAGGACCCTGCTGAATGACGGCTAAAACGCGCCGCGTTTGACCGGCCTCCTGCGACGCGCCTTAGGTTGCTGTTTCATGCATGTGCGCGACATGCATTAGCGCCCAGTGGTCGCTGTCGTTTCGGCCACGAAGACGTTCGCCTTCCCGGCAACTCGCGCCCGCCGGGAAGGCCGTTCGATTTCGTCTGGCTTGATTTACTTAGCCGGCGAACGTGTAGGCGGTCTTTACCGTAGTGTAGAATTCCGCTGCGTAGCGGCCTTGCTCGCGCGGGCCGTAGCTCGATCCCTTGCGTCCGCCGAAAGGCACGTGGAAGTCAACGCCCGCCGTCGGCAGATTGACCATCACCATGCCGGCCTCCGAGTTGCGCTTGAAATGCGTGGCGTGCTTGAGGCTCGAGGTGCAGATGCCCGACGTCAGCCCGAATGGCGTGTCGTTGGCCACCGCCAAGGCCTCGTCATAGTCCTTGACGCGGATGACGTTGGCGACCGGCCCAAAAATCTCCTCGCGTGAAATGCGCATGGCGTTGGTGGCTTGCGTGAACAGCGCCGGTTGCAGGTAGAAGCCGCGGGTTTCGCGATCGAGCCGCTCGCCGCCGAAGGCGAGATCGGCGCCTTCCTGGCGGCCGATGGCGATATAGTCTTCGTCCTGTTTCAACTGGCTCTGGTCGACGACGGGTCCGATCTGGGTTTTCGCATCGAGGGCGTCGCCGACGACCAGCTTGACGAGGCGATCTTTCATCGCATCGACGAAGCGGTCATGGATGCCGTCCGTCACGACCAGGCGGGACGACGCCGTGCAGCGCTGGCCGGTCGAGAAATATGCGCCATTGATCGCGCAGTCGACGGCGACGGCTAGGTCTGCATCGTCGAGCACGACGAGCGGGTTCTTGCCGCCCATTTCGAGCTGGTACTTGCGCATGTGCTCGACGCTGGCGGCAGCCACGCGCTTGCCGGTGCCGACCGAGCCGGTGAAGGTGATGGCATTGAGATCAGGGCTGTCGAGCATGGCCTGGCCGACTACCGAACCCTTGCCCATGACGAGATTGAGCACACCCTTAGGCAGGCCGGCGCGGTGCAATATGTCGACAATGGTCCAGGCGCTCTCCGGAACCAGCTCGGCCGGCTTGAAGACGATGGTGTTGCCGTAGGCCAGGGCAGGAGCGATCTTCCACGTCGGGATGGCGATCGGGAAATTCCACGGTGTGATGATGCCGACGACGCCGACCGCTTCGCGTGTGATCTCGACACCGACGCCGGGCCGCACGCTTGGAACCAGCTCGCCCGACAGGCGCAGCGTCTCACCAGCAAAGAAATCGAATATCTGGGCGGCCCGCACGGTTTCGCCAATTCCCTCGACCAGCGTCTTGCCCTCCTCGCGCGCCAACGCCCGGCCGATTTCATCTTTCCGCGCGGTGATCTCGTCCGACGCCTTCCTCAGCACCGCATGGCGTGCCAGCAAGCCCGATCGGGACCACGCAGGAAATGCCGCTTTCGCCGCCGCGATGGCCTGCCGCGCCTGCTCGGCGTCGCCCGACGTATATTCGCCGACCACGTCGTCGAGATTGGAAGGGTTGATGTTGCGGGAGCCGGCATCGCCCACCCACTCGCCATCGATGAGGTTCTTTCGAAACGGGATCATGTCGCTGTCTTCCTTGTCCTTCGATTGCCGTCTATCTGGACCACCAGCCGCCACACCGCAAGGCCGCCAGCGGCAAAGTTCTGCTCCTCGACAGGCATGTGCTAAGCAGATTTCGGAAAAAGTGTTCGATGGTTTTCCGATAAAAACCTGCGACAAACACAAACCCAGCAGGCGAAGCCCGGCAAGCCTGCTTGGGTGTCGAGGTGGTAAACCATGATTCTAGTGCGGCGCGACGCGGATCGCGCCAGGAGGAGGCTGCCATGTCCGACAGCGCGTTGCCGCTGGTGATCAGCGCGCCCGAGCCACGCACGCTCGACCTGATTTTCACGCCCGAGGCACTGGCGAGATTCCGCGCTAGATACCGTATCGTCGAAACGTCGCCAGAAGGCGTCGCGGCCCTGCCACACGATGTGCTCGCCGAGGCGCGCTACATCGTCGGCCAGCCGCCGATCGCGCCGGAGACGCTGGAAAGGATGACAGCGCTGCGTTGTGTCTTCAATGTCGAGAGCAACCTCATCAACAACATGCCGTATGAAACGCTGTTTTCGCGCGGCATCCATGTCGTCACCACCGGCATGGTGTTTGCCGAGCCGGTGGCCGAGCTCGGTCTTGCCATGGCGCTCAACCTCGCCCGCGACATCGTCGACGCCGATCATGCGTTTCGTCAGGGCAAGGAGCTGTGGGGCGGCGAGGGTAACCGGGCGGCGCGGCTTCTCTCCGGCGCGGATGTCGGTATCATCGGCTTCGGCGATCTCGGCCGTGCGCTCAACCGGCTGCTGTCGGGCTTTCGCACGCGGACCAAGGTCTTCGATCCGTGGCTGCCGCCCTCGATCCTGATCGAGAACGGCGTCGAGCCGGCTTCCCTCGACACGGTTTTGTCGAGTAGCGATTTCGTCTTCGTCGTCGCTTCGGTGACCAGCGAAAACCAGGGTTTTCTCGGCACTGAGGCCTTTGCCAGGATGCGCAAAGGAGCCGCCTTCATCCTGCTCAGCCGTGCCGGCGTGGTCGATTTTCCGGCGCTGATGGATGCAGTTCGCAGCGGCCACATCGTCGCCGCCAGCGATGTGTTTCCGCAAGAGCCGCTGGCGCAGGACCATCCTGTCCGCACGCTGCCCGGCTTCCTGCGCTCCGCCCACCGGGCCGGCGCGCTCGACATCGCTTTCAAGCGCATGGGCGACATGGTGCTGGAAGACATGGACCTGATCGACCGCGGCCTGCCGCCAATGCGTTCGAAGCGGGCCGAACGCGAGACCGTTTCGCGCATGCGCTCGAAGCCGGTCGACAAGAACTGAGCCGTCAGGCCCAGCGGCTGCGAGGTTTCTCAGATGGTGAACGACCAGAACAGGCAGGCGAGCGTCGCTGCGGCGAAGACGACAAAGAACAGGCTTCTCAGCAGGATATTGCGGCGCAGTTCGTTCATGAAGAGATGGCAGCCGACGACGGCCACGACAAACAGGAACCGCCAATTCAGCAGTGCCGGCAGGACATTACTTCGATCGAAAGCCCATCTGGCGGCGAGGCCGCCAATGATGGCCGCGAACAACACGATGACTGTCCAGAAGATCGCATCCGCAGCATGTGTCAGGACGATGCCGGCGACCCTGATCGGCAGGATCATCATCAGCAGCGCGCTGAAGAAGTACACGCCCGCGAGCGGGATAAACGTCCCGGCATCGGCGACGTCGTCCAGACGTTCTGCGCCAATCGCACCAAAGGGATAGCCATGCCTGGCCACCGCCAGGCTGAGAGCCATCAGCAAAGCCGTCAATATGGCCACCAATGCGAATGAAGTGAGGGCTTTGCTCATAATGGTCCTGCTCGGAACGAATCGGATAAGGACGTTGGTAGCCCACCGTTTGTAAATTGCTGGTAAGCGTCGCGACGCGCTTTGGACGCCCTCACTCCGCCGCGTGAAGGCGCCGCGCCTCGATGATGGTCCTGATCTCGGCGCGGCAGGAGCCGCAATTGGTGCCGGCATGCAAGGTTGCGCCGATCGCTTCGACGCTTACGCAGCCTCCGCGCACGGCTTCGACGATCTGATTGGCGCCGACCCCGAAACAGGAGCAGACGATGGCGCCGCGATCGACGCTGTTGCCGCCCGGCCGCCCCGCCACGATCGCCAGTCGCCCGCGCCGATCGGCATGGTCCGCGCTCAACTGCTCGACCGCCCAGCCGCGCGACACCGCGACCGGCCTGGGCGCAAGATAGAGCGCGCCAGTCAGCCGGCTGCCGGCAAAGCGGGCGAAGCGATAGTGCCCGCCGGCGACATCATGATAGGCGAGCGTCTCGCCTGGCGCGTCCGCCCCGAAAAGCGAGGCCGCGAAACCCGGCCAGTCCCGGTCGGCTTCCAGCGCAAGCTCGAGACGCCAGCCGGCGGCGCAGCGGGCGAGGCTCCAATAGTCGGCGTCGATCGAGGCTGGCCGTTCGGCAAGCACCGCGAAGCCGAACGCGACGGCAGCGAAGCGTTCCACCCGGGCGGCAACATTCTTCGAGGCCGGCTGTCCTGAAATCGGATCGGTGATGGGCGCCACCAGCGCATCGACACGAGCCCGCGCGGAAAACTGGTCCGTCCAATGCATCGGCACGAAGACCGAGCCTGGCCGCTGCCGCGCCGTCACCAGCGCACGAAGCAGCACCTCGCCATGCTCGGTTGAGACGCGGACGATGTCGGCATCGCCGATGCCGAAGTGCTGCGCGTCCGCCGGGTGGATTTCGGCGAACGGCTCGGCCAGGTGCTGCGACAGCCGCTGGCTTTTTCCCGTCCGCGTCATGGTGTGCCAGTGGTCGCGAACCCGCCCGGTGTTGAGCACCAGCGGGAATTTTTCGTTCGTGCGGGTTTGCGGAACTGGACGGATCGGGATGAAGCGCGCCTTGCCGTCGGGTGTGTAGAAGTTGCCGTTGGCGAAGAAGCGGGTGCTGGCTGAGCTATGTCCAGCTTGAACACCCTCCTCTGGCCTGCCGGCCATCTCCCCCTCAAGGGGGGAGATTGGCAGTTCCACCGACGGCGCTCTTTCTGCGACGTTCACAACTAGCGAAGGCCACGATGACGGTTGATCTCCCCCCCTGAGGGGGAGATGGCCGGCAGGCCAGAGGGGGGTGCCTTGGCTCGGCGCTGGCCACTGGAAAGGCGCCAGCGCGTCGTAGTCTTCTGCATCGACCCCGGCATACGCACCGATGTCGAAATCGCGGGCGCCGTCATTCTCGAACGCCGACAGCGCGGCGTGCTCGGCGAAGATATCGGCTGGCGACGGATGCGAAAACGCTTCGTCAAAACCCATCTGCTTGGCGACTTCGGCGACGATCCACCAGTCGGCCCTTGCCTCTCCGGGCGTGGCCAAAAAGGCGCGCTGGCGCGAGATGCGGCGCTCCGAATTGGTGACCGAGCCGTCCTTCTCGCCCCATGCGGCGGCGGGCAGCCGGACGTGGGCGTGGCGGACCGTGTCGGTCTTGGCCAACACGTCCGACACCACGACAAACGGGCAGGCCTTGATCGCCGCCTCGACGGCATCGGCGTCCGGCATCGAGTCGACCGGGTTGGTAGCCATGATCCACAGCGCCTTGATGCGCCCATCGGCTACCGCCTGAAACATCTCGACCGCCTTCAAACCGGGCTTTTCGGCGACGGCCGGCGCACTCCAGAACCGCTGCACGCGGTCGCGGTGCTCGGGGTTTTCGATCTCCATATGGGCGGCCAGCATGTTGGCCAGGCCGCCGACCTCCCGACCGCCCATGGCGTTGGGCTGGCCGGTCACCGAAAACGGTCCGGCGCCGGGCTTGCCGATGCGGCCGGTAGCGAGATGACAGTTGATGATGGCGTTGACCTTGTCGGTGCCCGAGGACGACTGGTTAACGCCCTGGCTGTAGACGGTCACGGTATTCGCCGTCGCGGCGAACAGGCTGTAGAAGCGGACAAGCTCGTCCTCGCCGAGGTCCGTGGCAGCGGCGATGCCGGCAAGGTCGAGCGCGGAAGCGGCAAAAAGGGCTTGCCCGAAGCCGGTTGTGTGCGCCGTGATATAGGTGCGGTCCAGCGCGTTGTGCTGGCCGAGATAGGCGAGCAGCCCTGTGAACAGCGCGACGTCGCCATCGGGCGCGATCGCCAGATGCATGTCGGCAATGTCTGATGTCATCGTGCGGCGCGGGTCGACCAGCACCACCTTCATGTCGGGCCGTTTTTCCCGGGCAGCGGCAATGCGCTGGTAGAGCACCGGATGGCACCAGGCGAGATTGGAGCCGACCAGCACGATCAGATCGGCGAGTTCCAGATCCTCGTAGCTGCCCGGCACCGTGTCAGAGCCGAAGGCGCGGCGGTGGCCGGCAACCGACGAGGCCATGCACAGGCGCGAATTGGTGTCGATATTGGCCGAGCCGATGAAGCCTTTCATCAGCTTGTTGGCGACATAATAATCCTCGGTCAGCAACTGACCGGAGACGTAGAAGGCGACCGCGTCGCGACCGTGCTCGGCGATGGTCCGCGAAAAAGTCGAGGCGACGAGGTCGAGCGCTTCGTCCCAGTCGGTGCGGCGACCGTGGATCTCCGGATAGAGCAGCCGTCCGTCTAGGTCGATCGTCTCGGCCAGCGCCGAGCCCTTGGAACAGAGCCGGCCGAAATTCGCCGGATGGTCAGGGTCGGGGGCGCCGCCCGACAGCCACGCCAGGGAGGCGCCCGCCCCCCCCCCCCCCCCCCCCCCCCCCCCCCCCCCCCCCCCCCCTCCCCCCCCCCCCCCCCCCCCCCGGCGGGGCGGGGGGGGGGCCCGCGCCGCCCCCCCCCCCCCCGCGCGCCCCCCACCTTCGCCAGCACGCCGCAGCCCACCCCGCAGTAGGGGCAGGTGGTCCTCACCTCGCGCGCTTCGTCGATCTTCATAATTCAAGCCGCGCGACTGGCCAGCGCTTCCAGCGCAATGAACAGGCGCTCGCCCTCGATCCGCACCGGAATGGTGCGCACCGCACCTTCGTCGGCGCCGAGCGCCTTGCCGGTTTCCAGCGAGATCACCCAATTGTGCAGAGGACAGGTCACCGCCGCGCCATGGACGATCCCCTGCGAGAGCGGCCCGCCCTTGTGCGGGCAATGGTCCTCGATGGCGAAGACCTGATCGTCAGCGGTGCGGAAGACAGCAATCTTGCCTTGAGGCGTGGCGACGCAGCGCGCGCCGCGGCGCGGAATGTCTGAGAGCGTGCCGACAGCAATCCAATTCATCATCATCACTCCGCCGCCTGCGCGAAGCCGACCGAAGCCATCGGCCGGAATTCGTGCTTGTCCTTGCCGGAAACGCGTTCCGACCACGGGTCGACCTGGGCGAATTTCTGCGAAAAGACGAAGCGGTCGAAATAAGCCTTGCGCTTCTCGCCATCGTCCATGATCTGGCGCTTGATCTCGGCGATGCCGATGCGCTTGGCCCATTTGTAGATGCGCTCGAGATAGCGGCCCTGCTCGCGATACATCTGCGTCAGCGCCACGATATGCTCCAGTGCCTCGTCCTCGGTCTTGACCAGGCCGAGTACCTCGGTGCCCTTGATGTCGAGGCCGGCTGCCCCGGCGAAATGGATCTCGTAGCCTGAATCGACGCAGATCACGCCGACATCCTTGCAGGTTGCCTCGGCGCAGTTCCGCGGGCAGCCCGACACCGCCATCTTGACCTTGGCCGGCGTCCACGAGCCCCACATGAATTTCTCGATGCGGACGCCGAACCCCGTCGAATCCTGCGTGCCGAAGCGGCACCAGTCCGAACCGACGCAGGTCTTTACGGTGCGCAGTCCCTTGGCATAGGCGTGGCCGGAGACGAAGCCGGCCTGGCCGAGATCGGCCCACACCGCCGGCAGATCCTCCTTGCGGATGCCGAGCATGTCGATGCGCTGGCCACCGGTGACCTTGACCATTGGAATTTCGAATTTGTCGACGACGTCGGCAATGGCGCGCAGTTCGGCGGCATTGGTGACGCCGCCCCACATGCGCGGCACCACCGAATAGGTGCCGTCCTTCTGGATGTTGGCGTGTACGCGTTCGTTGATGAAGCGCGACTGGTAGTCGTCTGCATACTCGTCCGGCCAGTCGCAGACGAGATAGTAATTGAGCGCCGGCCGGCATTTGGCGCAGCCGCAGGAGGTGGTCCATTCCAGTTCCTGCATGACGGCGGGAATGGTCTTCAGGCCCTTGGCCTTGATCAGCCGGCGGACCTCATCATGGCCGAGCGTGGTGCAGCCGCACATCGGCTGCACCGCCGCCGGATTATATTTGTCGCCGATGGTAAGTACCATCAGCTTCTCGACCAGCCCGGTGCAGGAGCCGCAGGAGGCGGACGCCTTGGTGTGAGCGCGCACGTCGTCGAGCGAGGTCAGGCTTTTGGCCGTGATCGCGCCAGTGATCTTTCCCTTGCAAACGCCGTTGCAGCCGCAGATTTCCGCATCATCCGGCAAGGCTGCAACGGCCGCCATAGGGTCCAAGGAGGCGCCTCCCTGGTATGACTGGCCGAAGATAAGCGTGTCGCGCATTTCCGATATGTCGGTCTGCTTCTTCTTGAGGTCGTTGAACCAGGCGCCGTCCGCCGTCTCGCCGTAAAGCACGGTGCCGATGATGCGGTCATCCCTGAGCACCAGGCGCTTGTAGACGCCGGCCGCGGCATCGCGCAGCACGATCTCCTGGCGGTCCTCGCCCTCGGCAAAGTCGCCAAGCGAGAACAGCTCGATGCCGGTAACCTTGAGCTTGGTCGGCGTATCCGAATGGACGAAGGCGGCGGCCTCGTCGCCGGCCAACTGGCTGGCGGCGACACGCGCCATCTCATAGAGCGGTGCGACCAGGCCGTAGACCATGCCGTTGACCTCGGCGCATTCGCCGAGCGCGAAGATGTCGGGGTCGTTGCTGCGCATGCCGGCATCGACGACGATGCCGCGATTGACGGCAATACCGGCCTCTTTGGCGAGAGCGGCGTTCGGCCTGATGCCGACCGCCATCACCACCAGCGTCGCCGGGATGATGGTTCCGTCGGCGAGTTCCACCTGCTCGACCTTACCTTTGCCTGTGATCGCCTGGGTGTTGGCCTTGGTGATGACCTTGATGCCGCGCTGCTCGACGGCCCGCTGCAGGAGATAGCCAGCGGCCGGATCGAGCTGTCGTTCCATCAGCGTCGGCATGACATGCAGCACGGTGACGTCCATGCCTTGCGCGTTCAGGCCCGCAGCCGCCTCCAGCCCTAGCAGGCCGCCGCCGATGACCACAGCCTTGGCCCGTGACTGCGCGGCCAGCATCATCGCCCGAACGTCGTCGAGATCGCGATAGGTCAGCACGCCCGGCAGATCGTGGCCGGGCACCGGGATGATGAACGGCACCGAGCCGGTGGCGATGACGAGCTTGTCGTAGGGCTCGGTGACGCCGTGGTCGGAGGTGACGGTCTTTGCCTGCCGGTCGATGGCGACGATCTTGTGGCCCTTGTAGAGGGTGATCCCGTGCTTGATGTACCAGCCATCGCCATGAATGATGATCTCCTCATAATCCTTTTCGCCTGACAGAACCGGCGACAGCATGATGCGGTCGTAGTTCACGCGCGGCTCGGCATTGAAGATGGTGACCTGGTAGAGGTCCGGCGCCTTTTCCAGCAGGTGCTCCAGCATGCGCCCGGGGGCCATGCCGTTGCCGATGATGACGAGTTTTTCGGTCATGTCCTGATCCACTCCGGTCTCACTCAGCCGCGTAGGAAAGGCCTGAAGCTTCGGCGGCGGCCGCGCGCTCCATCCGCCGGATGCTGAAGTGCATCCAGGCAAAGCAGGTGGCGACGATGACGAAGAGCAGCATGAAGCAGCTCGACCAGACGCCGGTGAGGTCGTTGAGTGCGCCGAAGGCGATTGGCAGGACAAAGCCGCCGAGCCCGCCAATCATGCCGACGACGCCGCCGACCGCGCCGACACTCTGCGGGTAGTAAGCCGGGATGTGTTTGTAGACGGCGGCCTTGCCAAGGCTCATGAAGAAGCCGAGCACGCAGGCAACGGCTATGAAGGCGAGCGGGCCGATCTCGAAATGGAAGGCGATCGGCCCGCTGATGCCGTGCACGACGTAGTCTGCCGAGGGGAGAGACAGAACGAGAGTCGCGACGGCACTGACCGCGAAGGTCCAGTAGAGCACGGTTCGGGCGCCGATCCGGTCGGAAAGCACGCCGCCATAGGCGCGGAAGATACTTGCAGGGATCGAATAGGCCGCGCCGATCATGCCGGCGGTCGCGATGCCAAAGCCGTAGACGCCGATCAGGTAGCGCGGCAACCACAGCGACAGCGCCACGAATGCTCCGAAGGCGAAGAAATAATAGAAGGCGAAGCGCCAGACCTGCAGGTTCTTGAGCGGCGCGAATTCCTGCAAGAAGCTTCTCGCAGGCGCTGCCTTGCCGGCGCGGCGCTCGCGGATGACCGGATCGTCGCCGGTCGTGAACCAGAAGACGGCGGCCATGACGACGAGTGCTGCCGCCCAGATCATCGCGACCGACTGCCAGCCCCAGGAGAGAAGCACGAACGGTGCCAGGAACTTGGTGACCGCGGCGCCGACATTGCCGACACCGAAAATGCCAAGCGCCGTGCCCTGCTTGCCGGCCGGGAAGAAGCGCGAGACATAGGCGACACCGACGGCGAAGGAACCACCGGCGAGCCCAACGCCTAACGCGGCGACCAGCATCTGTCCGTAGGTATGCGCAAAAGCGAGCAGGAAGGTCGCGACCGCCGCCGCAAGCATGGTCGCGGTGTATACCAGCCGCCCGCCAAAACGGTCGGTCCAGACACCGAGCACCATGCGCACGAGCGAACCGGTGAGGATCGGCGTGCCGACCAGCAGGCCGAACTCCGTCTCGTTCAGCCCAAGGTCCTGCTTTATGCGCACGCCGATGATTGAAAATATCGTCCACACCGCGAAGCAGACGGTGAAGGCGATGGTGGACATCACAAGCGCCTGGCGGGGAGCATTGTCCTGGCTGGGCGCGGCTGGGAGATTGGCGGTCAACGTCTGGCTCCGGTTTGCGGCGTGGGATGCACCGCGGATGTTTGTGGGTGAATGATCAGCGGCGCGGCATCAGTGCGTGCAACGAGACGGGGCTCGCCACGGCCAGGTCCTTGTTTTCCGTCTTGGCGCCGACGGGAAACAGCAGGAGCGCGGCGGTGAACAGTGCCGCCGTCAGCGCGCTGCTGGCCAGAAAATCGCGGCGCGTGAAGTCCGCGAGGGACGCGCCAGTTCCGATCCGTTTCGTCATCGTCGTCTCCGGTTGGGCGCCGCTTGGGACCAGCGCCGTCGATCGCGTAAAAACAAAAAAGCCGCCGGTCAGGTCTTTGCGCGTCCGTCCATCCGGGATCGCGTATTGACCTGAGCGGCAGCTTTGCCTGTGGCGCCCGCCATTGGACGCCGTGTCACTTGGCCCTTTCGGACCTACAATCTGAAAAGCAGGAAGCGTGCCAATTCGACACCGCTCCAGATTATCGAATAAAATCAATGTGAACCGCAGCCGCGCGATTTTTGACCAAGCCCGGCAGCGGATCAAAGATTAGTCAGAATGCCTTGCACAGCAGCATAATATTTGTGCAATGCGGTAGATTGCCCATTGCCGATGCAGATTGCCAATTGTAGATGATGACGCGTTTTTCGGTCATGGCCTTACTCCGCGGCTTCCACGAAGCGGTGGCGTTCGTAGAGGAACTTCAGCACCGCCTCGCGGCAGCGCAGGAAGGTCCGGTCGGAGGAAAGCTCGATGCGCCGGCGCGGCCGGGCCAGCGGCACCGCAAGCACCTCGCCGATGGTCGCCGCTGGACCGTTGGTCATCATGACGATTCGATCGGACAACAGCACCGCCTCGTCGACATCGTGCGTGATCATGATCGTCGTCGAGCCAAGCCTCGAATGGATATCCATCACCGCATCCTGCAGATGGGCGCGCGTCAGAGCGTCCAGCGCACCGAAGGGCTCGTCGAGCAGCAGGATCTTCGGCTCCATGGCCAGCGCGCGGGCGATGCCGACGCGCTGCTTCATGCCGCCCGATATCTCGGCGGGCCGCTTGTCCCTGGCATGCGCCATCTGCACGAGGTCGAGATTGCGCATGATCCAGTCATGCCGCTCGGCCTTGGTCCTGGTCGAACCGAACACCTTCGACACCGCCAGATTGATGTTCTCGTAGACGGTGAGCCACGGCAAAAGGCTGTGGTTCTGGAATACCACGGCGCGCTCGGGTCCGGGGCTGTCGACCTCCTTGTCCTCGAGCAGGACCGCGCCGGCGGAGACTTTGGTCAGCCCGGCGATCAGGTTGAGCAAGGTCGACTTGCCGCAGCCGGAATGGCCGATGATGGAGACGAATTCGCCTTTGTCGATGGTCAGCCGGATGTCTTTCAGCACCTCGCTGACCTGGCCGCCGCGGGCAAAGGATTTGTCGATATGGTCGAGTTTCAGGTAGGCCGTCATCGCCCCTCTCCTCACTTTGCCGTTGTGCCGCGGGTGACGAAGGCGCCGACCGCCGCGACCAAGCGGTCGAGGCAGAAGCCGGTGACGCCGATATAGGCGAGAGCGACGATGATGTCGGGCAGCCGCGACGAGTTCCAGGCGTCCCAGATGAAGAAGCCGATGCCGACGCCGCCTGTCAGCATTTCGGCGGCGACGATGGCGAGCCAGGACAGGCCGATGCCGATGCGCAGGCCGGTGAAGATGTAAGGTGCCGCGGCCGGCACCATGATCTTTACGAAGAATTCGAGCTGGTTGAGCCTGAGGATGCGGGAGACGTTTCGATAATCCTCTGGAATGTTGCGGACGCCGACGGCAGTGTTGATGATCACCGGCCAGATCGAGGTGATGAAGATGACGAAGATCGCCGACGGGCTGGAATCGCGGAAGGCAGCCAGCGACAGCGGCAGCCAGGCGAGCGGCGGCACGGTGCGCAGAATCTGGAACACAGGATCGAGGCCGCGCATCGCCCAGATCGACTGGCCGACCAGCGCACCGAGCGCGACGCCGACGATGGCAGCCAGGCCGAAGCCGATGGCGACCCGCTGCAGCGAAATCAGCACCCGCCAGGCCAGTCCGATATCCTGCGGACCATAGTCGAAGAACGGATGGGCGATCAGATCGTAGGCCTCGTTCCATACCTGGCTAGGTGGCGGCAAGCTGGCATTGGGCGACGAGCAGGCGACCTGCCAGACGACGAGCATGACGATGATGACTACGGCCGGCGGCACCAGCGTGCTCGCCAGCTTGCCGGCGATCGCGGCGGGATCGAAGCGGCGCCTCACCTTGGCGGTGAAAGCTATGACCTCTGCAGGCTTGGCAGGCGCGGGGAACGCCTTCACCTTGGTGTCTTCGATGGCTTGAATAGACATTTTCGCAAAAAGCTCCTTGAGCACTGGCAAGCGGCGCAGCGGCGGCGCTTGCCGCCGACGTCAGGCCGATGCCTTGATCTTGAGGCTGTCGAGATAGGCGGACGGGTTGGCCGGATCGAAAATCTTGCCGTCAAAGAAGGTCTCGACGCCGCGCGATGGAGACGCCGGGATATCGGCCGCAGCAACGCCAAGATCCTTGGCCGCCTCGCGCCACAGATCTTCGCGGTTGACTTGATCGACCAGCGCCTTGATGTCGGTGGTCGCCGCGAATTTGCCCCAGCGGATGTTTTCGGCGAGGAACCAGCTGTCGTGGCTCTTGAACGGATAGGACACACCGCCCTTCCAGAACTTCATGTAGAGGTCGGTGCCGGTTGCGACGCGGTCATTGCCGTAATTGATGTCGCCCTTGAGGCGGCCGATGATGTCGGCTGTCGGCACGTTCATCCATTGCCGCTTGCCGATGATGGCCGCCATCTCGTCCTTGTTTTCCATGGCTTCGCACCATTGCTGGGCTTCCATGACGGCCATCAGGACCGCCTTGGTGGCGTTCGGGTTCTTGTCGATGAAGGCGGCGCGCAGGCCGAGCGCCTTTTCCGGATGGCCTTTCCACAACTCGCCCGTGGTGGCGGCGGTAAAGCCGACGCCCTGATGGACGAGTTGCTCGTTCCATGGCTCGCCGACGCAGAACACGTCCATGTTGCCGACCTTCATGTTGGCGACCATCTGCGGTGGCGGCACGACGATGGTCGAGACATCCTTGTCGGGATCGATGCCGCCAGCGGCCAGCCAATAGCGCAACCAGAGATCATGAGTGCCGCCCGGGAAGGTCATGGCGGCCTTCACCTCCTTGCCTTCGGCCTTCTTGGCCGCGAAGGCGTCCTTCAGCTTGGAGGCGTCGAGGCCGACGCCGGTGCCGGCATATTCCTGCGCGACGGAAATCGCCTGGCAGTCGTAATTCAGCCGCGCGACGATCGCCATCGGCATCGGCTGGTTGTTCTGCGTCACCTTGCCGGTATGCATCAGGTAAGGCGTCGGCGTCAGGATATGGGCGCCGTCGATGCCGTTGGCTTCGCCGCCGAGCATCAGATTGTCGCGCGTCGCGCCCCAGGAGGCCTGCTTGAGCACCTCGACATCGGGCATGCCGAATTTCTCGAACAGGCCCTTCTCCTTGGCGATCATCAGCGGCGCCGCGTCGGTCAGCGCGATGAAGCCGAGCTTGGCGCCGGTGACTTCCGGTGCCGCGGGCGCCGCATAGGCGCCAGACGGCAGCAGCGCGCGTGCCGCTGCCAGGGTTGCCGCGGTGGCAGCACTTGCCATCAGAAAATTGCGGCGGGTCATGCCCTCGAGAGGGGCTTCAGTCTTGATGCGTTTCGTCATCGTCGTCTCCCGTTGGGCACTGCTTGGGATCAGCGCCGTCGATTGCCGTGCTCGGTCAAAACAAAAAAAGCCGCCGGCCAGGCCGCGCGCGTCCGTCCATCCGGGATCGCGTGTTGACCTGAGCGGCAGCTTTGCCTGTAGCGCCCGCCATTGGACGCCTGTTCCGTGACCCGAAAAGAGTCTGCTTATTGCAATGCAGGAACCGTGCCAGTTTCGGAATGGATGACAAACATCAATGAGATCAACGGCATGCCACAATCATCGGCGCGCTGGCTCGTTGGGCGAGCAAGCCAAAGATTGTTCATTAGCGCCGTTGCACGCATAATTTTTGTGCAATGCACAAGAATGGCGCGAAAATGATCAGGCTTCGGCGCGCGCCAATTTCTGCCCGGCAATGTAGGCGTCGACCTCGTCGGGATCGAATATCTGGCCATCGAAGAAACCATCGGGGCCGAGCACCAGACTGGCGCCGGCGGAGCCGACAGGTGTGGCAGACGCCAGCGCGCCCTCCACCTTAGAATTGGCGCCGGGAAGTGCGACGCCGAGCGGCTTCAGCGCTGCGCGATAGAGGTCGGGCCGGTAGGTGTCCCGCGCGAGCGCCATGTGGGCAGCGCTGTGCTTGACCTGCCCCCAACGGACCATCTGCGTGTAGAACCACAGCGCGTGGCTTTTCCACGGAAAATTTGCCGCCTTGCCGAAAGCCAGAAAGAAGTCCTCGACGGTCAGTTCCGCGCCGCCGCCCAGCGCAAGATGTCCGGTCAGGGTCGGCATCTGTAGCGCCGGCGAAAGGCCGAGGAAGGAAGGCTGCGCCATCAGGGCGGCCAGTTCGCCGCGGTTTGCCGGATCCTGGCACCAGCGCGCGGCGTGATGGAGCGCGCGCAGCAGCGCCGAAAGCGCTTGCGGGTGTTTTTCGGCCCAGGCCTTGCGCACGCCGACGACTTTCTCGGGGCTGGTCTTCCAGATGGTGGCCTTGACCGTGGCGATATGGCCGGTGCCGGCGACGACCGAGGCGCTGTTCCACGGTTCGCCGGCGCAGTAGCCGTCGATCCTGCCGGCGGCGAGCGCGTCGGCCATGAAGGGCGGCGGCACGATGACGATTTCTATTTCGCGCGACGGATCGATGCCGCAGGCGGCGAGCCAGTAGCGCAGTTCGTAATTGTGTCCGGAGTGCGGATGCACGACCGCAAAGCGCAGGGGGTCGCGACCGGCATTTGCCCGTTCACGGATCAGCGCTCCCAAGGCCTTGCCGGCCCGCGCCGGATTGAGATCGGGCAAGGCGCCGTGCGCGGCCATGCCCGCCCAGAGCGTGTTCGAAACCGTTACGCAGTTACCGCCCAGTCCCAGCGAGAACGGCACGATCGTGTCGGAGGCGAGCGGGGTGAGCCCCAGATTGCAGGCGATCGGCATCGGCCCCAGCATATGCGCCAAATCGAAATGCCCGATCGCGATGCGGTCGCGGATGTTGGCCCAAGAGGTTTCGCGGCTGAGCGTCAGGTCGACGCCTTCGCGTGCGGCAAAGCCGATCTCCCTCGCTGCGACAAGGACGGCGCTGTCGAAGAGCGGTATGAAACCTGCGTTGATCTGGTGTTCGGCCGCCATGCTCAAATCTCTCCGGGATCCAGAAGGCCTGCCGCCGTCACCAGGCTCTGCGCGATTTCGCTGATCTTGCGGTTCTGGTTCATGGCGGTCTTGCGCAGAAGCGTATAGGCCGCGTCCTCCGACAGGCCGCGTGATCGCATCAGGATGCCCTTGGCGCGGTCGATGACCTTGCGGTCCTCCAATTCACTGCGGGCTTCCTCAAGTTCGCGCGCCATCCGCGAGAACGCGTTGAAGCGGCTGATCGCCATGTCGAGGATCGGCTTGACGCGCTCCTGGCGCAGCCCGTCGACGACATAGGCGGAGACCCCCGCTTCCACCGCAGCTTCGATTGAAGCCTGATCCGACCGGTCCACGAACATGGCGATCGGCCGCTTCACCACGCGCGAAAGCTGGAACATGTTTTCAAGCATATCGCGGTTGGGATTTTCGAGATCGATGACGATTACGTCCGGTTCGATCTCGGCAATGCGCCGCGCTATTCCCGCAACATCGTGAACGACCGTGACCTGCTCATGCCCGGCCTCCCGCAATCCCGCCTCGATGATGGAGGCGCGGATGTGGTTTTCGTCGATCACCAGGACGGTGAGGGATTTCCGGATCATGCCGCATTTTGCGCACGCAGCGTGATTGTGCAATGCGGCATGGCGAGAATTGACGAAGTCATCGCTTCGGGGACCGTAACATGTTCGCGGAACCGACCGTTAAGCCTCTCTAAACGCATCTGACTTTGCTTTTGTATCCACCGCGCTATTTCCCAATTGCGACCTTGTCTCGCTGGCTTTGAAATTGGAGGTTCCATGGATCGGCGGTTATTTTGACAGGAGTGTTGGGCGTTGCTGGGGCAGCAGCCCTTGCGAGCGCAGTTCGGCCAATCAACGCGGTGGCCGGCGTACCGAGCGCCAGAAGTGGCATCCTCGATGAACTCGACGCGCTGGAGACAGAGCCGTTCGAAGATGAGGATACTCAGGCGGAGCCGGTCCGACATCGGAGCTGGCACCGCAGGCGGCGGCGCCGGCGGCGGGCTTGGAGAAGGGCCTGTCGTCGTGCCTGGCGATATGGCCGTCTGCGCAGACGGTGTTTTCGCAGGCGTGTTTGGGTCTGGGGCTGGTATTATTAGCAGTTAGTGTGCTGAAAACCCCGGTGGTTGCCGGGGTTTTCAGTCTCAGACTAGCCGAATACGGATCAGCCAGTCCTTCGCGCTCAGAAATTTCTACCAATCATTCCTGACCCCTAATGCAACCATTCCGTGACCTGCGAGTTGCGGCAGGGCGGGGTAGGGACATGCAGACATGGCAAAGCGTGAAAGGCTGGGCTACCCCCCACTTGCCGAGGCCATTCGGCAGTTCATCAGCGCTGAAGACAATCGCCATCACGTACACAAGCTGCTTGGGCTGGAGGTCGAACAGGAATTGACGCCAACGCTGGCATCATTGCTTGAGGCGATCGGCAAGGCCGGTCGGGACGAAACTCCATAGCTGCCCTGACGGGTCCTGCTAAGGGAAGCCCGCCGCCGTTGAGGAACAAGCGACGGGCCCACAACGGCTGTGCTTCCACGGAGAACTGGCCGCCGCAATTCTAAACCCGCGCGGGCCTACATCGTTCCTCTTCCCGCTCTAAATTACCCTCCATGGCAACCTACTGGTTCTCCCCTCCGGTGTTCGTGAAGACCGAAATGGTCGGTGTCAGCTATGCCTGTAACAATGTCCGAGGTGCATCCGAGCAGCTCCTGAAGTGGTCCAAGAGGGCCCAAGTGGAAACGTGCGTCGGCCCTCTGCCTTCAAGCCCTGCGGGGTGAGGAGGTTGACCCTAAGGAAGTACGCAAGGACTTGGAGGCTGCTGCCGAGGAGGAGGGGGTACTATGGCCCATGAAGCTCTCACTTTAGCTCGCATGAGCCTGTTATCCGATGGGTCGTAAGAAAATTTGGCCCGGATATTCCGACCCCTCCTTTTGACCCGTTGAACCCGCTCACCCGAATTGTCTATCCGAGCTAGCTCAAGCGGCCGATTTGGGGGCGATCTTTATCGGCTACTAATGACCTGTCGCTTGACGCTGGGTTGGGTGGGCACGCGCGTCAGGCCGGAGTGTAGGCTGGGGTACGGAAGTCGCAATCTTTGAAGGCCCGTCCCCGGCCGCACTCTTGAGACACCCGCCCGGGTGGCCTTTGGGGCCGGCACTAGCCGGTGTAAGTCTGACAGGGCGCCCAAGGCTCCGCTGTCTGGGTCCTGTCATCGCTCAGTCACTATTTAGTTGTGCTGCCACTGCACCCCGCGAAGGCAGCTCAAAGCAGCGGGGACTAACCCCAAGCCACCCACCCGGTCCCCGCTGCTCATTTACCGTCACGGAACTCCGAAGGTCTAGCCGACCCAGAGCGCGATCTTCAGCGCCTATGCCAGCGCCTTCCGCATCGCCCTCGTCGCATGCTCCAGCCGCCTCTCAGGCCCGCCGTATCGTTCGCTACGTCGCCAAGCGCGTGGCCCTCTCTCCCAAGCATCCGTGCCTAGGCCCTCGCCTCTACCAAACACATGAGCATCCCCTAATTACCCTCATAGCTCTCCATTGGTTTCACCCTCCGGTCAACATCGAGACAGACCGACCTGGACTCACCTATGGCTGCAACAACGTCGAGGGTGCCGCCACGGAACTTATGAAGTGGGCCAAGCGAGGACCCAAGAAGCCTGCATGGCCTGCCTTGGAGGCGAGGGCACACCCGACGACGTAAGGAAGGCCTTGGAAGCCGCTGCCAAGGAGGAGGGGTTGCTGCGCTCCTCTGGTTAGGTCTCCTTTGCGTTATTTGTTCTATCTCGTCTCACGTTGGTCGCTACAGTGCGTTTGATGGGGCAGCCCGGCAGCCCTACTTGGGGGCGCAACGGCCGCCGGGCCTGGCCGGCTGGCAGGTCGGGGGGCGGTCGCCGGCTTGGGCGAAATTGTATGCCGCTTCATGCATCGTTGCTAATTTAGTAAAATGGTCATGGTCCGTTCCCCTAGCCATCAAATCGAATGAGCCTAGACTCGAACCTGTGCGTAAACGAGTGAGTGCCGGTGCTGGCCGGCTAGAGTTCATTCCTCCGATGAGGCCTACCTTGGTCGCCAAGCCGCCTCAAGGCGATGACTGGATGCATGAAGCCAAATTCGACGGCTACCGCTCCCAAATCATCATCGGGGCCGGCGGTGCGCGCATTTTCACCCGCCGCGGACTCGACGGACCTCCAAATACCGCGATCTGGTCGAGGCAGCCAAAGGTCTCAACGTACAGAACGCCATCATCGACGGCGAAGTCGTCGTCTTAAATGACGCTGGCCTTTCGGATTTTGCCGCGCTGCGCAAGGCAATCACGAGGCGCCAGCACGACCTCTATTTCGTCGCGTTCGATCTGCTGCATCTTAACGGCTACGACTTGCGCGACATGGCACTTGAGGATCGGCGGGAAATCCTGGCCGGCCTTATAGGGTCTGACAGCCGCATCCAGTTCAGTGAGACCATGCCGGGCGAGGCTAATGCGATCTATCATCTTGATCGACGCGGCTGGCCTGGAAGGGATGGTATCGAAGCGTCGGGACAGCAAATATCGCAGCGGCCCGACCACCAATTGGCTGAAGACAAAATCCTTCACAGAAAGCGAGTTTGAACTACTCGGCGTCGAACGCGAGAGGGGCAAGCCCGCGTTTGCTCTGATGGCTGACCCAGCCACCCGCAAATATGTCGGCAGCGCGTTCGTGAGCGTCAATCGCGAGATGCGGGAACGACTTTGGAAAAGGGTCCAGGAGCATGCCGGGTCACCGCCCAAGGACATGCCAAAGCGACCGGCAACGCAATGGGTCAAGCCGGGCATCAAGGCCCGCGTCAAGCACCTACGCGGCGAGGAAGACTTGCGCCACGCCTCGCTGCAGGATTTTTGGGATGAAAGCTAGCTTTCCGCGTTCTATGCGCTGCCGCTTGTCTCGCTTTCCTCGTCAAGTGCTGAGGCACCGGCAAATAGGCGTTGGCAATCAGCCAAATTGAGCGGGCTAACGGTTTCCAGCAAAGGACGCGCGGCGTGGTATACCATCACTATCCGGGGAAACATTGGATACGCAGCCGCTCAGAGCCATCAAAATCAACACCAAAAATAGTCGCATCTTTCCCTCCGAATTGGGGGCACTTAGCACGGATGTCATGCTGGTGCCTGGCCGCCGACCGAAAGCGAGGCCCGTTCAGAAACTTATGGAGACCGACATTCCCCGGATGAACCCGGTTTCTGGCGACACAGTAGCCGTCATGGCCGCCCCAGGCAATGTTGAGCGCGGTGCGGGAGGGTAAGGCCGCCATTGCACAGCTGCCCTGCGACATGCGAGTTTGTCAACAAAATGGCTCATCATGGGAGTCTCGTCATGTCCATTCGCCGGATTGCGTTGACCTCGGCAGCGGTCACGCTTGCCTTCACAACCCTCGCCCAGGCCAGGCCGGACACCCGCGCCATGACCTGCCAACAGACGCAGGCGCTAATCCAGAGCCATGGCTCGGCGGTGCTGACCACCGGCCCGAACACCTATGCCCTCTACGTCCGCCGGTACAGCAATGCGTGCGACTGGTCGGAAATCCCAGCGGTAGGGTTTGTGCCGACGCTCGATGGCCAGTGCTTGGTTCATCGATGCAGAGAGCCGCTCTACACTCCTCCCGGCTGACGGTGACGAGCATAGCTATTCTGCTGCGCCTTTCGGCAGGTAGCCCTTAGCCTCAAGGTTTTCTCGACATAGGCAGCAACCATGCGCCTGTCTGGGAACGGAGTCGCATCATCGGCGTTACCGGCCAGCCAAACGCTGCGATGATATGGAGGAACGGCGTGATCGAGTTGACTGAGAAGGAAAAGCGCTTTCTCAAGCGCGTTGACACCATCACTCACGTTCCCTGGTCGAACAAAGTCACCGCCGCAGATGCCAAAGGCAAGCCCATGCGTATCGCAAGGGCAACGTTTGCCCGATTAAGAGACGACGGTATCATCATCCGATCTACAAGCGACCTGACCTCGAACACCTACGTCATTAATCCTGCACCCGTGACGCCACAAGTCGAGGAAGTGCAGGAAGCGTCCTGATCGGGCGGGGGCACGGCGGCGCGTCAATCCTCAGCCTCACGCCGGCGCCGCCACCATTCTCTAGGCCGGAGGGAGATGACGCGCAAACATTCGCCGTCGAGCGTTCGCAATGAGAGAGGCGGGCGCTCATTCCGCCTCTCGGTGTCGACTCAAAACGTCGTGCAGTTCACGGTGTTGCCGAAGCGGTTGCAAGTCGTCGTTTTCGGCTGACTGTTTTGCATGTTGGCAAATGCCGCATTCGCCCTGGCAGATGCCCTGCCGCGAGACGAAATGGACTCGTTTTGGATGCATTGGGCCATGGCCGGGGTCCCTGGCTCGAAGCCGTAGGAAACGCATCGGTTGCGGAAATAGGTTGCCTGTTCCGCCTGCGGTGTGGTGGCAAACCAAGCAGGTGAGCCAGGCATACCTAGGCCCGAACCGGAGCAGCCGCTTAAAAGGATGGTCGCGGCCCCTGCCGCCGCGAAAATATGGTATTTGCGCATGCTGCCCCCTGCGCATGCACTGAACTTCAAAAGCTTCGGCCCCGCAAGGGCCGGCGCGGCGCGCAAATATCCCTTCGAAGCCGAACTTTGGGCAGCGCAGCTGGCGGCGTCGGTTTTCCAGCTGGCTTCCGGAGGGGACGCATCAGCATGAGCGCCGGCGTCAAGACAAAGGCGCTGGCTGCATTCGTTCGGCAGTGCCTTGATCCGCTGCCCGATGTCGTCCTCATCGACACGCACCACAACAGCTCATGCGTCAGGCGCGCCGACTTCCTTGGCGCAAGGCTGATGCTGTCACCAGCCTGGCAAGAGCGGAAACGGCTTACTGGCAAGAGAAAAGCATTCACGCGATGTACGTCCTGGAGGACGAGGACAAATCTAGCGCCTATTCTGACAAACGGATGATCAGCGTCGACAGGAGCCGGCAGGCTGCGGCCGATCAAATCCGAGTCCCAGCGCCCGATCTAATGGCCGTCCAATGGAAGCGAGAAGCCGCAAAGGACCGATATCTGCCGATCGGCGAGGACGAAGTCGCCAAGCTCATTGCGGTTCTTGCAGCGCATCCGATCACGAAGCAACCTCGTAGAAAGCGTGGGGGGAGCGACCATCACTGAAGCCCGCTGCCTCACGGTGGCGGGTTTTTCTTTGCGTGAACCTCCGATTAGGATTGACACCTAGCGGCGCATTTCTCCCTCGCCCGTCATGACCGAACCGTAACCTCGACCGGCAAGGGGGAGCGCTGGTTTTGCAGCGAGGCAGAAGCCCGAGCGGCCGGCTGGCGAAAAGCGCGACGGTGGCGTCCGCCTTGCTCCTGTCCCTCAGCTATTGCGCGACTTTGGTTCCGTTGACGCCCGGCAATCATGGAAGGCCGAGGGGCGAGTGATCGAGTTCCGGTTCCCATAGCACACTAGCCCAGCACTAAGCCTGCAATCAAAACGGCAAATCCGATAGAAAGCGGGACCGCCAAAAGCCAGCCCGCCTCCAAAACGCTATTTTCTTGCCGATCCATAACAGTCTCCTCTTTGACGCCGCCCCTGATTACGAAAGCCATTGGGAGCGGTTCGGTTCCGACGATTTTGCCGAGGACCCGGGGAGATGGCACCACCGGGTGCTCGCGTTCGTCCTCACCATTCGCGTGTTCGGCATCGCATCGCGTCGCGTCAGGTCGACGCTGTTCGAACCGCTCGCGCGGTGATAAGCGGTTGAGCATCTGAGTGCTACTTGAAGGTACCGCAATTGCTCATCGCGTTCGCCATATCTGTAGGTCTCGCACTGGTAACGGTTCTGATGCACTATGAAGTGCTAAATATCGCCGGAACGATGAGGCGTCGTTTTTCACTTCCGATGCGGGTTGATCTGCTGCTCTTGGTCGTCGCAGCAATCATTGCTCACGTGGTGGGGATCTGTCTTTTCGCGCTCGCCTACGCCTGGATGAACCACCATCCAGACCTTGGAGGTCTCGCAGGCTTGTTTTCCGGAAGCGCAGCGGATTTCTTCTATTTCTCGGTTACCTGTTACACGACGATCGGCTTTGGCGAAGTCTATGCCACTGGGCCGATGCGAATCGTTGCTGCCTTGGAGGGTCTCAATGGACTCGTCCTGATCGCTTGGTCAGCATCGTTCGCATACGCATCGACTTCGGATCTGTGGAAGCGGGAGCAAGACTGACGCGCGTTTCAGAGGTCGTGTTCCTTCGTCATAGCTGTTCGCGCCGAAAGGTGCGGCGGCTTGTAACCGCTTACCTGAATGTTCCCCATAGGGGCTTATTCAAAATTTCGCCACTGCACCGCTATCAGAACGGCCCGTTGCTATAGCGTGGTAATCGAGGCCATTACCCACTATTGGGGAGGGTAATTTCGGGACCGGTACGCGCATGCTCCCGAGGGGGAGTCAGTTCAAGAAGCCTTATAAGAGCCAATGGCTTAGCCCATTTTAAATAACGGGTTCCCGGTTAATCCACTGCCGCTGATAAACAGCAGGGAAACAGCGAGCAGCCTGCGGCCCAGACCCTTTTGAACCTTTTGAGTGTTCCCTGTAGGGCGCCCCTAGAAAATTTCGGCCAGCTGATAGGCGATGCCTCTCTGGTGCGGCTTACGGCGCTCTAGGCACCTCAAAGTGGTCCCGTCGCCATCGCGATCCAGCTTGGAAATGTGCGGAACCGTACGAAGCGGATTGCACGCAACCAACGCGGTGGCCGGGCATTAATTTAGCAAAGCATCAAATAGGAAAGCATCGGGAGGAAGACCATGCTGCACCTTAACATGCCTGGCGAATTTGAGGTCGGCGATGAGGTTGCGCTAGCAGGTACCGTCATCTCCATTCTCCCTAGCGGCCGAGCCAGAGTGAGCATTCCATCCTATGACCATCCTTACACGCTAGAGCCGCCACCCAAAGCCCGGGCCGGCGACCGAGTAGTTCTTGTTGGGGACGTCACCCGCATCGATCGCGGAGCAGACAAACTCACCGTGCGGATTGACTGCGGCGGCGTGATTACGGTCGACAGGTCGGCAATCACTCGGCTGAGGAAGCACCGCCGGGCTTCAGCCGGTTGACGCTACGGCGACACAACGGCCTGCGCTCGTCGGCATACGGAACATGCAAGCGTATCGTGCCTCAAGCCAATCTAACTTCGAGGGACCTAGGCCCGCGCTAAAAAGTCCGAACATTTCCCATCCTCTCGCCTTTCGGCAAATCTGGCGGAAAACGGAGACTAGGCAAATTTTGCGCCCCAAAAAGCGCCTCGGGGTGCCCCGGCGGTGCCCCGAACCATTTCAGGGCAACAGGCCCCCGAGGGGGAGAACGCTAATCATCTGAAACATTATAGAAATTTTGGTGGAGCCAATCGGAATCGAACCGACGACCTCTTGAATGCCATTCAAGCGCTCTCCCAACTGAGCTATGGCCCCACTCCGGCACTCAACCGGCGCCGTTGCCGGCGAAGAGATCCGGCGCGGGTTGAGACCGCGCCGTTAGTGCAGGCGGCTTCTAACCCCGCCTTCCGTCAATATCAAGCCTTTAAGAGCCGCTTTTTATCAAGAACCCGCGAAAGTCGGCGGGCGCTGTGGGAGAGGCCGGATCAGACTTCGTCGTCGTCATCGCCGACGCCGATCATGTCGGCGACATCGTCGTCCTCTTCCTCTTCGTCGGCGAGGAAGGTATCGTCGTCGTCGCCGAGGTCCACATCGTCCTCGTCATCGCCGAGATCGGGAAGATCGTCGGGCTTCGCATCCTCGTCCGCCTCTTCGAGCGAGACGACCTCGACGCCCTCTTCCTCCTCGGCGTCGGCTTCCTTCTCGGCAACTTCCTCTTCCTCCTCAAGGGCGGCAATCTTGCCTTCCTCGAAATAAGAGCGGGGATAGTTCTTGCCGGTATAGGGCGAGACGATCGGATCCTTGTTCAGATCGTAGAATTTTTGACCCGTCTCGGGGTCGATGCGTTTGGTGCCAAGTTCGGGTTTTGCCACAGCAAGCCTCGTCGATGAAAGTTTGGTCCCCATAACCACAGTTTACGGCGCTGTCAAAGCCTAAAGCCAAGGTCTCAAATCCCCACCTTGAGCGACATCCTGCAGGGGGATGACCATTTCCGTCCGCCGTGATACGAGACCGCGCAAACCACAAGAAAAAGGCCGGCCACCGGCGTTTTTCACCTAGGGAAAACCCATGTCGCATACTGCCGCCGAGAAACCGGCCACCGCCCGCAAATCGCCAGCGCTTTCAGGCACAGCACGGGTGCCCGGCGACAAATCGATCTCGCACCGCTCGTTCATGTTCGGCGGCCTCGCCTCCGGCGAAACCCGCATCACCGGCCTTCTGGAGGGCGAAGACGTGATGCGCACGGGCGCCGCGATGAAGGCGATGGGCGCGCATATAGAGAAGCGCGGCGCTGAATGGGTGATCCGCGGCACCGGCAACGGCGCGCTGCTGCAGCCGGAAGGCCCGCTCGATTTCGGGAACGCCGGCACCGGCTCGCGCCTCACCATGGGCCTGGTCGGCACCTACGACATGGAGACAACCTTCATCGGCGACGCCTCGCTGTCCGGCCGGCCGATGGGCCGCGTGCTCGAGCCGCTGCGCCAGATGGGTGTGCAGGTGCTGAAGGCGACGCCCGGCGACCGCATGCCGATCACGCTGCGCGGCCCCAAACATGCCGCGCCGATCAGCTACCGCGTGCCGATGGCCTCGGCCCAGGTGAAGTCGGCGGTGCTGCTCGCGGGGTTGAACACGCCCGGCATCACCACCGTCATCGAGCCGGTGATGACGCGCGACCACACCGAAAAGATGCTGAAGGGATTCGGCGCCAATCTGTCGGTCGAGACCGACGAGCGCGGCGTGCGCCATATCTTCATCGAGGGCCAGGGCAAGCTCACCGGCCAGACCATCGCTGTGCCGGGCGACCCGTCCTCGGCCGGATTCCCTCTGGTGGCGGCGCTGATCGTGCCGGGCTCGGACATTACAATCGAAAACGTGCTGATGAACCCGACCCGCACCGGTCTTTTGTTGACGCTACAGGAAATGGGCGCCAGGATCGACATTGTCGACCCGCGCAATGAAGGCGGTGAAGATGTCGCCGATCTGCGCGTGCGCTACTCCGAGCTGAAGGCCGTCACCGTGCCGCCCGAACGGGCGCCGACGATGATCGATGAATATCCGGTGCTTGCTGTCGCGGCGAGCTTTGCCGAGGGCGAGACGCTGATGCAGGGACTGGAAGAGCTGCGGGTGAAGGAATCGGACCGGCTGTCGGCGGTCGCCGAAGGGCTGAAGCTCAACGGCGTCGACTGTACCGAGGGCGAGGCCTCGCTGGCGGTGCGTGGCAAACCAGGCGGCAAGGGGCTTGGCCAGCACCCGAACGGAAAGAGCACCATCGTCCAGACCCATCTCGACCACCGCATTGCCATGAGCTTTCTCGTCATGGGACTGGCAACGGAAAAACCTGTCACCATCGACGACCAGGCGATGATCGCGACCAGCTTTCCGGAGTTCATGGGGCTTATGAAGGGGCTGGGGGCGGAGATCGAGTGACAGTTGATGGCAATCAATAACCTTGGAGCGTGGGACCAAATTGGAACGTCGGCGGGACAGCGCCCCCCTCTGTCCTGCCGGACGACATCTCCCCCACAAGGGGGGAGATTGGCGGCTTGGCCGCTCCGCTCAACCCTGCAACTTAGACACCTGCAACTTAGACAATTGGCGAAAGCCGCGATGACGGCCGATCTCCCCCCCAGTGGGGGAGATGTCCGGCAGGACAGAGGGGGGCGCGAAGGATCGCCACGCCTGTCTGGATCATTGCAATTTTCGGTTACGGTGGGCGGCGAATGACTTCGACCTTCACCATCGCCATCGACGGCCCAGCAGGCGCGGGCAAAGGCACCCTTGCCCGCCGACTGGCCGACCATTACCGGCTGAACCTGCTTGACACCGGCCTCACCTATCGCGCGGTGGCGCATGCGCTGCTTCGGCTCGGCCTGCCGCTCGACAATGTCTCGGCCGCCGAGACCGCTGCCCGGCAGGTCGACCTGGCCAAGCTCGACCGGTCGGTGCTGACGGCGCATGCGGTCGGCGAAGCGGCTTCGAAAGTGGCTGTCATCCCTTCGGTGCGGCGCATACTGGTCGAAAAGCAGCGCGAATTCGCCAAGGCGCCGCCGGGCGCCGTGCTTGACGGCCGCGACATCGGCACCGTGGTCTGTCCCGACGCCGACATAAAACTCTATGTGACGGCGAGCGCCGAGGTGCGGGCACAACGCAGGCTGGCCGAGATCGAGAGCATCGGCGGCACCGCCGATTTCGACGATATCCTCGTCGATATCCTGCGCCGCGACGAGCGCGACATGGGTCGCGCCGACTCGCCGCTGAAGCCGGCCGCCGACGCGCACTTGCTCGACACGTCGGAAATGGCTATAGAAGCCGCGTTCCTGGCGGCCAAGGCGATCATCGACGGCGTTCTGGCCAAGAGAAACAAAGCCTGAGCCGGGTTTCCTGCCGTTGCCGATTGCCGGCGGCGAAAAGATACCCATATCGGGCACGAACCAGCCTGCCAGCATTCTTCATGCGCCGGAATTGCCGCTTAGGCGGCCAAGGGCTTTTTTGAGGCCCGGAACGCCGGCAGGCCAACGCAACGCTAACCCACGGCGCCCGCCCCGCTTGAGATGCGGGGCATTCCAGGAGAAACTATGTCAGTTGCAAATCCCACTCGCGATGATTTCGCGAGCCTGCTCGAAGAATCTTTTTCCGCCGGCCATTCCGGCGAAGGCCAAGTCGTCAAGGGCACGATCACTGCGATCGAAAAGGACATGGCAATCATCGACGTCGGCCTCAAGGTCGAAGGTCGCGTGCCGCTGAAGGAATTCGGCGTCAAGGGCAAGGATTCGACGCTTAAGGTCGGCGACACGGTCGAGGTCTATGTCGAGCGCATCGAGAACGCGCTTGGCGAAGCGATGCTTTCGCGTGAGAAGGCCCGCCGCGAAGAGAGCTGGGTCCGTCTCGAAGAGAAGTTCACCAAGGGCGAGCGCGTCGAAGGCGTCATCTTCAACCAGGTCAAGGGCGGCTTCACCGTCGATCTCGACGGCGCCGTGGCCTTCCTGCCGCGCAGCCAGGTCGACATCCGTCCGATCCGCGACGTCTCGCCGCTGATGCACAATCCGCAGCCTTTCGAGATCCTCAAGATGGATCGCCGCCGCGGCAACATCGTGGTGTCGCGCCGCACCGTGCTCGAGGAGAGCCGCGCCGAACAGCGTTCGGAAATCGTGCAGAACCTCGAAGAGGGCCAGGTGGTCGAAGGCGTCGTCAAGAACATCACCGACTATGGTGCGTTCGTCGACCTCGGCGGCATCGACGGCCTGCTGCATGTCACCGACATGGCATGGCGCCGCGTCAACCATCCGACCGAAATCCTCAACATCGGCCAGACGGTCAAGGTGCAGATCATCCGCATCAACCAGGAAACCCACCGCATCTCGCTCGGCATGAAGCAGCTCGAGAGCGATCCGTGGTCCGAGATCGGAACGAAATTCCCGATCGGCAAGAAGATCAAGGGCACCGTCACCAACATCACCGACTACGGCGCGTTCGTCGAGCTGGAGCCGGGCATCGAGGGCCTCATCCACGTTTCGGAAATGTCGTGGACGAAGAAGAATGTGCATCCCGGCAAGATCCTGTCGACGACACAGGAAGTCGACGTGGTGGTGCTCGAGGTCGATCCGGCCAAGCGCCGCATCTCGCTCGGCCTCAAACAGACGCTCGAGAACCCGTGGCAGGCTTTCGCCAGCAGCCATCCGGTCGGCAGCCAGGTCGAGGGCGAGGTCAAGAACAAGACCGAGTTCGGCCTGTTCATCGGCCTCGAAGGCGATGTCGACGGCATGGTCCATCTTTCCGACCTCGACTGGACCCGTCCGGGCGAGCAGGTGATCGAGGAGTACAATCGCGGCGACATCGTCAAGGCGCAGGTGCTCGACGTCGACATCGACAAGGAGCGCATCTCGCTCGGCATCAAGCAGCTGGCGAAGGATACGGCCGGCGAGGCGGCGACTTCAGGCGAACTGCGCAAGAACGCGGTCGTCACCTGCGAGGTCACCGGCGTCAAGGATGGCGGCCTGGAAGTGCGGCTGGTCGACAGCGGCATCGAGACCTTCATCAAGCGCTCCGACCTCAGCCGTGACCGCGACGAGCAGCGCCCCGAGCGCTTCACGGTCGGCCAGAAGGTCGATGCCCGCGTCATCGCCTTCGACAAGAAGACCCGCAAGCTGCAGGTCTCGATCAAGGCGCTGGAAATCGCCGAAGAGAAGGAAGCGGTCGCCCAGTACGGCTCGACCGACTCCGGCGCTTCGCTGGGCGACATCCTGGGCGCCGCGCTGAAGAAGCAGGGTAGCTAGGTCCACTAACGCCGCGCCTCGCGCGGCCTGTTAAAAAACCCCGCCGGAGCGATCCGGCGGGGTTTTTGTTTGACCGTGGTCAGAGCATCGTAACCCCAAACGTGGCAACCCGATTTTGGGAAATCCGCGCTCAAACAAAGAGATAGATCAGGCCCTGCCGTAGAGCGGCACCAGTGTGCCGCTCATCGCCAGATTGGCCGGCGAAGCGAGGTAGGCGATCGCTTCCGCCGCCGCTTCGAGGCTGACCCATTTGCCGAAATCGGCGGCCGGCATGTCAGCCCGGTTGGCCGGCGTATCGAGGGTCGAGGGCGCGACCGCATTGACCAGGATGCCCTTGCCCTTGAGTTCTTCCGCCATCGCCACCGTCATTGCCGCGACCGCTGCCTTGCTGGCGGCATAGGCGATCATGCCGGAACCGCGCCGCAGGTCGAGCCCGGCACGCGCCGTGATATTGACAATGCGGCCCGACACGGAAGATTCCAGCATCGAGCGGATCGCCGCGCGGCAGCACAGGAAGGTGGTGCGGGCGTTGGTGTCCATCATTTCGGCAAAAGACGCGGGCTCGATCTTCTCGACCGGCGCGGCGGTGAAGCCGCCGGCCAGATGGATGGATGCCCACAAATCCGTAACACTGGCGAAGAACGCATCGACCTTGGCGGGATCGGCGAGATCGACATTGTGCGCCAGCCTAACACGCTCATGGGCCGGGAAGGGAAAATGCGCGGGCGCGGCGGCATGGGCGTTCGGCACATGGCAGATCGCGCCCTGCTCCAGCAGTTTGCCGACAACCGCGCCACCGAGCGCTCCGGTGCCGCCGGTCACCACAACATGCCTGCCGTCCAGTGTATCCGTCATCTACGACCGCTCCTGTCACTCTTATGCCGCACCGCCGCCGAAGGTCGCGCCTTTCGCGCAATCACTCAACCGAAATCTTGATGACGCAGCGCCGCTTGTGGGCGTCAGAACGTCGGCCATCCGACGCGGATCGCATCCCCAGGCAGACGCTGCCACAGCACTCAATCGATGGTGATCTCGATGACATACGGCAGTCCGGTCGCCCGCGCGCGCTTGAGTGCGTCTGCCAGATGACCGATGCCGGCGAGCCGCTCGGCGGCAATGCCGTAGGCCTCAGCCAGCTTGCAGAAATCAGGCGGCGCCGGCGAGACGCCGACCGGCTCGACGCCGACATCGAGCATCGAGGTTTCGATTTCGCGATAGCCGAGATTGTTCCAGACGACGAAGATCACCGGCGCCGCAGCGTCGAGCGCGGCGCCCAGTTCCGGCAGCGTGAACTGGAAACCGCCGTCGCCGGTGAGACAAACGACCGGCGCATCAGGCACGGCAAGGGCTGCGCCGATCGCCGCCGGCGGACCATAGCCCAGCGCGCCGAAGCCAGTGGCGGCGTTGAACCAGCCGCCCGGACGGTCGTGATCGTAATAGAGGTTGGCGGCATAGACCGGCTGGGTCGAATCGCCGACGATGATCGAGCCCGGCAATGCATCGCGGATCATCTCGACGGCGCGGGTTTGCGCCTGGAGGGCCGGGGCCATTTCGGCAAAGGCTGCTTGCCTTGTCGCAGCGGCGCGAGCCTGGCCGTCGCCCGATGCCGGCTGGTCCGTACCAATCTCGACAAACAACGCCACGAGTGCCGCGCCGCAATCGGCATGGATCGAGATCCGGGCGGGCCGGCGGGCAAGCTGGTCGGCGCCGATGTCGATGCGGATCAGATTGGACGGCAGGACAAAGCCGCCGTCGCCATATCCGTCGTAGTCGGTCGGGCCGAATTCGGTGCCGGCGGCAATGACCAGATCGGCCTCGGCCATCAATGCACGCACCGCCTTCAGACTGGGGCTGGCCGGCACGCCGAGCGGATGGCGGTGCAGCAGGCCGCGGGCATTGGCCGTCTGGACAACCGGCGCTCCCAGCCTTTCGGCAAGGCGCTGTAACGGCGCTTCGGCTCTCTTGGCGCCGCCGCCGGCAAGGACCAGCGGGCGGCGGGCAGCCGTGCAAAGTTTTGCCGCCTCTGCTATCGCCGCCGGATTCGGCTCGGGCGGCGCGACATTCGTCAGCAAAGCGGCGATGCCGCCGGCCGGCTTGACCATGATATCGGTCGGGATTTCGATGTGCACCGGGCCCGGACGCGACGACGAAAACAGGGCGAAGGCGTGGGCAAGAACGCCCGGCAGTTCGTCGGCCTCGGTGACACGGTGCGAAAACAGCGCGACCTTTTCCATCATGCCGCGCTGGTCGGGCAGTTCGTGCAGATGGCCAAGGCCCTTGCCCAGTGTCGACGTGGCGTTGACGCCCGAGATCACCAGCATCGGAACCGAATCGGCACGGGCCTGGCCCATGGCGGTGATGGTGTTGGTCAGCCCCGGTCCGGTGATGACGAAGGCGATGCCGGGCCTGCCGCCGGCGCGCGCATAGCCGTCGGCCATGAACCCGGCGCCCTGTTCATGACGCGGGGTGACGTGGCGAATCTTCGAGCGCGCCAAGCCGCGATAGAGTTCGACCGTATGCACACCCGGAATGCCGAAGACCGTATCGACATCATGGGCTTCGAGCAAAGTGATGAGCGCTTCGCCGACTGTCGTCATTGCCTGAGCACCGGACGTGTGAGGCAGGTCGGTCCGCCCTCGCAGGCGATGCACAGCGCGTCCGCCTCGAAGGTTGAAACCCTGCAGCCGGCGGCCGCCATGGCCGCCGCCGTCTTCGGGAAGCCGGCAACGGCGATCACCTCGCGCGGCGCGGTCGGCAGCACATTGAGGCTGAGGCCGTTGGAGGCGAAGAACTCCCCGGCGTCGCCTTCGACCAGGCGAATGCCTCGCGCCCGCAGCATCTGGTAGAAGGCAGCCGGCAAAAGCGGTGCATAGACCAGCGCCAGATCGTCGGCCAGCGGACTGATCACCGACATCAGATGCAGGCAGGCGTCCTCGCCATGCCAGAGCGGCAGGTCGTAGCCATAGACCTGGATACCCCTGGGGGTGAGCAGGTTGGCGAGTTGCTGGATGCCGTCCTGGTTGGTGCGCACGCCGCGGCCGACGGCCAGGGTCAGTGAATCCACCCAGACGCAATCACCGCCCTCGACCTGTCCGGGAGGCTCGATGCGGCCGAGGATAGGTACGCCCATGCGCTTGTAGGCCGCCTCGTGCAGGCCGGGCTCGGCCCGGCGCAGCGCCTTGCCCATGGCAAGGATGATGGCGCCGTGGTCGGTCATCAACGAAGGATCATGCGTGAAGACCGAATCGGCAAGCCCGTCATCGGCGTCGGTCAGCCATTCGATCGCGGCGCCGGATGCCAGAACCAGCGTCGTCAGCGCCTCATGCTGGGCGGCGGCCTTTTGCGGATCGAAGCCCGCACCATAGTGCCATTCCGATGTTTTGGCGCGGGCCATAGCGCTTGCGGCGGACCGCATCAGCACGCGCTGCAGGGGCCCGGCCATGGACTGCGACCCGTATGCTTTACCCACCAAGTGCTCCTGAACCATCCCATCCAGCCAATAGTCACTCAGCGAGCAGTGATCAATGGTCCAAAAAGCATGGTTGACGGAGGCAAGCGGAACGGTACATCTTGAGAATGAGAAGTCTGTCCAGTGATGGTAATGGGTAAAAAATTCCAGCAGCGACGGGTCCGGCCATTTCGTGAGGCACCGCAAAGGTGATAGCGCAAGGCACCGCCCCCGCCCTGAAGTACACGGCGCAGAACGACGCCGCCGAAGCCATCCATGTCGAGAACCTGCATAAACGATTCGGCGAACTGCATGTGCTGAAAGGCGTTTCGCTGTCGGCGCGCGACGGCGAGGTCATCGCCATCATCGGCGGCAGCGGCTCGGGCAAATCGACGCTGCTGCGCTGCATCAATTGCCTGGAGAACCCGACCAGCGGCATCGTTCGCGTCAATGGCGAAGAGATCCGGATGAAGGCCGACAGCCACGGCCACACCGTTCCCGCCGACCGCAAGCAGATCGAGCGCATCCGCTCCAAGCTCGGCATGGTCTTCCAGAATTTCAATCTGTGGAGCCACATGACGCTGATCGAGAACGTCATCGAGGTTCCGGTGCATGTTCTGGGCGTCAAGCGCGATGTGGCCATCGCCGAGGCGGAAAAGCTGCTTGCCCGCGTCGGCCTGGCCGAAAAGCGCGATGTCTATCCGGCCTATCTGTCAGGCGGCCAGCAGCAGCGTGCGGCCATCGCCCGGGCGCTGGCCATCAATCCGCGCGTCATGCTGTTCGACGAGCCGACCTCGGCGCTCGACCCGGAACTGATCGGCGAGGTGCTGAAGGTGATCGGCGACCTGGCACGCGAAGGCCGCACCATGGTGCTGGTCACCCATGAGATGAAGTTCGCTCGCGAGGTCGCGACACATGTCGTCTATCTCTACAACGGACTGGTCGAGGAAGAAGGGCCGCCGGAGCAGATTTTTGGCGCGCCGAAATCCGAAAGGCTGAAGCAATTCATCCGCAACATCGGTTAAGCCGAGGCGGATGAAACCGGGAACAACAACAAACTGGGAGTATTGACATGAAGACGGTTCTGAAGACATTTGCCGCAGCGCTTCTGCTCGGCGTCGCCGCGATGGGCATGGCAAAGGCCGAGCCGGTCAAGATCGGCGTCGCTGCCGAACCCTATCCGCCGTTCACCTCGCCGGATGCTTCCGGCAAATGGGTTGGCTGGGAGATCGAATTCATCGACGCCGTCTGCGCCGAGCAGAAACTCGATTGCGTCATCACCCCCGTCGCCTGGGACGGTATCATCCCGGCGCTGACGACCAAGAAGATCGACGTCATCGCCAGTTCCATGTCGATCACCGACGAGCGCAAGAAGACGATCGACTTCTCCGACAAATATTACAACACCCCGACAGCTATCATCGGACCGAAGGACCAGAAGTTCGGCGCTAGCCCGGAAGATCTCAAGGGCAAGATCATCGGCGTGCAAGTTTCGACCGTGCATGCCGACTACGTCAAGAAGCACTTCACCGAAGCCGCGGAAATCAAGGAATATCAGACCCAGGACGAAGCCAATCAGGATCTTGCCGCCGGCCGTGTCGATGCCGTGCAGGCCGATTCCATCGCGCTCGATGCCTTCCTGAAATCGGATCAGGGCAAGCAATGCTGCGATCTGAAGGGCACGGTCGCGCCGGATCTGGCGATCCTCGGGCCCGGCGTCGGCGCCGGTGTCCGCAAGGAGGACACCGAGTTGAAGGAGAAGATCAACGCCGGCATCAAGGCGATCCGCGCCAACGGCAAATATGACGAGATTTCGAAGAAATACTTCGATTTCGACATCTATGGCGCCGACCCACAGTCGAATTGACGGCGTGCATCCCCGAGCGAACAACCACGCGGCGCAGACAGCGCGCCGTGTGGCTTCGTCGAACTCTACCTATGCAAGCTTTCCGCTGACGGCATCGCCGGTGGTTTTGGCGCCAGCAATTCGGGGGCGACGCTGATCGACGCATTTCTTCCGGCCTCTGTGGCCCGCATCATCGAACTGCTTTCGCCGACGCCACCCGGTTGGGGCGGAACGCTTCTGGTCGGACTGCTCCACTCGGTCGAGATCGCTGCCGGTGCGTTCGGTCTCGGCCTCGTCATCGGCATTTGCGGTGCGTATGGCAAGCTCTATGGCGGGCCTGTGGTGCGCGATCTGCTGGCAGTCTATACGACGATCGTCCGCGCCGTGCCGGAGCTAGTGCTGATCCTGCTGCTCTATTATGCCGGCACCGATTTGATCAACCAGTTGCTGACGGCAATGGGATATCAGCGCATCGATATCAGCGGGCTGATGGCCGGCATTGCCGTGCTCGGCTTCGTCCAGGGCGCATATTCGACCGAGGTGATGCGCGGCGCGATCCTTGCCATCCCGCAGGGACAGATCGAAGCCGCGCGCGCCTATGGCATGTCTCCCGGCCTGCTGCTGCGACGCATCACGCTGCCGGCGATGCTGCCTTTCGCCATACCCGGCCTTGCCAATCTCTGGCTGATCGCCACCAAGGACACCGCCCTGCTGGCGGTCGTCGGCTTCTTCGAACTGACATTGGCCACCCGGCAAGCGGCGGGCGTGACCAAGGCCTATCTTACCTTCTTCCTCGCCGCGGGCGTGATCTATCTTCTGTTGACGCTGGTCTCCAATCTGATCATCGGCCGCATCGAGGTCTGGGCTCGGCGCGGCATGCCCTCGCTCAAGGAGGCGCGTTGATGGCTGTCGAAACGACCATCGTCAACGTAGCCGCCCGCGCGTCGCTGTGGTTGCAGCCGCACCGTATCGTGCTGATTGCGACTGGACTGGCGCTGGTTTTCGCGGCCGCTTTTTTCATGCGCTGGGACTGGCTGCCGCAATATTACGAAATGGCGCTTGTCGGCCTCTGGCGTACGCTCTGGATCCTCGCCGTCACCTGCACACTGGGCTTCCTGCTCGCCGTTCCGCTCGGATTGGCGCAGGCTGCCGGCCCGTTCTGGCTCGCGGCGCCTGCAAAGGCCTTCTGCACCGTCATCAGGGGAACGCCACTGCTGCTGCAGCTCTGGCTGCTCTACTATGGGCTCGGCTCGCTGTTTCCACAGTACCCATGGGTACGCGAGTCCTGGATGTGGCCGTATCTCAGGCAAGCATGGCCCTATGGCGTCCTGGCGCTGACCTTGTCCTTCGCCGGTTACGAGGGGGAAGTCATGCGGGGTGCCTTCGCCGGCGTGCCGAAAGGACAGTTGGAAGCGGCGCGCGCCTTCGGCATGAGCCGCTGGATGATCCTGCGGCGGATCTGGCTGCCACAAGCCTTCTACCGGGCGCTGCCGACGCTGACCGGCGAAACCGTGCTGCAACTGAAATCGACGCCGCTGGTGGCGACCATCAGCGTGATCGACATATTCGCCGTCTCGTCAAAGGTGCGGCAGAGCACGTTCCTCACCTATGAACCCTTGCTGCTCCTGGCGTTGATCTATATGGCGATCACCGGCATCCTGATCTTCGCCCTCGGCAAGATCGAGGCGCGGATCCCGAACAAAATTGGTTAGTGAGGAGCGAATAGGAGTAGCGAATAGCGAATACTTCGCTGATTTCCTCTAATCCCTATTCGCTACTCGCTAGAGCTTCAGGGCAGCTAAAGATGCAACTCAGTCTCGACCAGGCGACAGGGCTGTGCCGGATGGCGGCGCTCGGCGCCGGCGCCAATGAGGAAGCGGCGCAGTCGCTTGCAGCCTCCGTCGTGGCGGCCGAGGCAGAAGGTCTGTCGACGGTCGGACTGTCGCATTTCATCGACTATCTCGAAGCGCTGGAGGCCGGCCGCATCGATGGCAAGGCCGAGCCGGTCATCACCAGGCCGGCTTTGGCGATCTATCTCTCCGACGCGCGCGGCGGTCTGGCGCATACCGGCTTCGACCGCACCATCGACGATCTCGCCAAGGCGGCGCGCCTGTTCGGCGTTGCCATCTTTTCGCAGAAGAACGCCTATACATGCGGCGCGCTCGGCTATTTCACCGGGCGGCTGGCCGCGCAGGGACTGGTGTCCTTCGCCGCGACCAACGGACCGGCCGTGCTTGCCGGCTCGGGCTCGGTCAAGCCGGTCTACTGCACCAACCCGATGTCCTTCGCCGCGCCCGCCGCCGACGGAGCGCCGCTGGTCATCGACCAGTCATCGAGCGCCACTGCCTTCGTCAACATCCGCAAGGCAGCCGAGGACGGCAAGAAAATTCCAGAAGGCTGGGCACTGGATGCGAGCGGCAACCCGACCACCGATCCGGCCGCCGCCATGAAAGGCGCAATGCTTGCCTTCGGCGGCCAACGCGGCGCCAACATCGCGCTGATGGTCGAAGTGCTGGCGGCGGGCCTGTCGGGCGCCAACTGGTCGCTCGATGCGCCATGGTTCAGTGGCGGACCGGACAGTCCTGGAACCGGCCTCTTCGTGCTGGCCGTCGAGCCCAAGCTGCTCGATCCGAATTTCGAGAAGCGCATGAAAGATCAACTCGACCGGTTGCGCCGCCGCTACGGCGTGCATGTCCCCGGCCGTGCCCGGGCCGAAGCGGCGGAGAAGGCAGCGGCACGGGGTATAACGGCTCCGAAAGCCGTGGTGCAGCGCATCTCCGAATTCGCCGCCCGGTATTCTTCCTGAAGACGGTCACATCTTTCGGATCGTCGACAGCGGGCGTACTTGCCGTTACGCCCAGGCTGCCTCGTCGAACCACGTTTCGGAAACAGCCGGAAACCCTCGCGTCGGCTGGGTTTTTCCGGGCTCTCCGCATCTGACCCGTAACATGCATTTCCCGGTCAACTTTTGTTCATTTGACTTTGACTGGGGTGGCGGCTGTTTGCGTGGATCAGCAGAAGAGGAACCCCAATGGCCGCAAGCACCCACAATCCCAGCACCAATCTTGTCGTTCCGGCCCTTGGCAGCCTCTATGCGGCGCTGAACACTACCTCTGAAACCATCCTGCGCGCCGTGGCCGGCATCTTCCTCACCATCCATGGCTCTGGCAAGATCATCGACCCGCTCGGCGCCGCCGAGATGGTCGAAGGCCTCGGCTTCTATCCTGGCGCGTTCTGGTCGGTGCTGCTGGCCTGCACCGAGTTCTTCGGCGGCATCTTCATCGCCATCGGTCTCTTGACCCGCCCGGCCGCCTTCGCCGGAATGTTCGTGCTCCTGGTCACCGTCTGGTTCCACTGGGTCACCCTGGGCGAGGGCTTTTCGGGTGCCGAAAAATCGCTGCTGTGGGCGGCGATACTGTTCTTCTTCGTCATCCGCGGCGGCAACCGCCAATCGGTCGACGCGCGCATCGGCAGGGCGTTCTGAACCAGCCGACACCGCGGCAAACGGCGACAAAGGATCGCCCTTTGCCTTCGGCGCGAAACGGATTATGAACGGCTTCAGCCAAGCCCAGTAGATCTGGAAAGCGCGCCGGAGCCAGCCATGACCGAAATCCTGCAGACCCCAAAGCTCGTCGTCGTGTTCGGCGGCTCCGGCTTTGTCGGCCGCCATGTGGTGCGGGCGCTGGCCCGGCGTGGCTATCGCATCAGGGTCGCCTGCCGCCGGCCCGATCTCGCCGGCCATCTGCAGCCGCTCGGCAATGTCGGCCAGATCCAGCCGGTGCAGGCCAATATTCGCGTGCGCTGGTCGGTCGACCGCGCCGTGCAGGGCGCCGACCATGTCGTCAATTTGGTAGCCATCCTGCATGAGAGCGGCCGGCAGAAGTTCACGCCCGTCCACGAGTTCGGCGCACGCGCGGTCGCCGAAGCGGCGCGCGCCGTCGGCGCCGGGCTCACCCATATCTCGGCGCTGGGCACCGATCTGAACGCGCAATCCGAGTATGCGCGCACCAAGGCGCTCGGTGAAAAAGCGGTCCTGGAAACGATCGAGGATGCGGTCATCTTGCGGCCCTCGATCGTTTTCGGCCCGGAGGACAGTTTCTTCAACCGCTTCGCCAGCATGGCGCGCTATTCGCCGGTCCTGCCACTGATCGGCGGCGGGCGGACCAAATTCCAGCCGGTCTATGTCGGCGATGTCGCCGAAGCGGTGGCGCGCTCGGTCGACGGCAAAGTCCAGGGTGGCCGGATCTACGAGCTTGGCGGACCTCAGGTGCTCACCTTCAAGCAATGCATGCAGGAAATGCTCGCCATGATCGACCGCAAGCGGCTCCTGGTGTCGGTGCCGTGGTGGGTGGCGAACATGCAGGCTTCGATCCTCGGGCTTTTGCCCAATCCGCTGCTGACCAAGGATCAGGTCCTGCAGTTGCGCGGGGACAACATCGTCTCGGAAGCGGCCATCAGGGAAAACCGGACGCTCGCCGGTCTCGATATCCAGCCACAGTCGATCGGCAGCATCCTGCCGAGCTATCTCTGGCGCTACCGGCCCGCCGGCCAGTTCCAGCGCAAGACGGCGGAATAGCCAATCAGGCGGCTCGCTAAAGCGCGTCGCGTTTGACCGGCCTCATGCGACGCGCTTTAGGTTGTTGTCTCATGCATGTCGTTATCGCAAAACCGCTGCACACCCTCGGTTCAAGCCCGAGGGCATGCTTTTGCGCGACATGCATTAAAGCCGCCGCGTGACCTGCATCGGCAAGCCGCCCTGTGGTTGCGTCGTCAGTTTCTGCACCGGCCACGGTTTGGTCTCGGCGGTGGTATCGAAGCGGAAGCGCGACAGCATGATCGCCAGAGCGATGATCGCCTCCTGCATGGCAAAGCTGGCGCCGATGCAGACGCGAGGACCGGCGCCGAACGGCAAATACTGAAAACGGTCGATCTTCTCGCGATTTCCCGGATGGAAACGTTCGGGCATGAAGGCGTCGGGCCTGTCCCACAGCTTGCGATGGCGGTGGACGACCCAGGGCATGACCAGCACCGCGGCACGCCTCGGTATGTAGAGGCCGTTCCAGGTTTCGGGCTCGATCGGCTCGCGGTTGATCGACGGCGCCGGCGGATAGAGCCTGAGCGCCTCGTCGAAGGCGGCGCGGGTGAACGGCATGGCGTCGAGCCACTTTGTCGGGTCGGGCTCGCGCGCCAGCACGGCGTCGATCTCGCGCTCGACCTTTTCGCGCTCCCAAGGCGCTTCGGCCAGGCAATAGAGCGTCCAGCCGAGCGCACGCGCCGTGGTCTCGTGACCGGCGCCGATGAAGGTGATGATGTTGTCCTCGACCTCGGCGCGCGTCAGCCCGTCCGGTCCCTCCGCCTTGAGCAAAAGCGTGAGGAAATCCTGCGGCACCTTGTCCGGATCGTGCTTGACCCGCTCTTCGCGCATCTTGACGGTGTCGGTGACGATCTTGCGGAAGTAGGCCATGGTTTTGCGGCCGCGGATGCGGGTCAGGCGCGGCAGCCAGTCTGGCGCCCGCAACAGGTCGAGCGGGTCGACGCGGCCCATGGTTTCGAACAGCCGGTCGATCTCCTTGGCGAAGCTGCCCGGCTCACCCGATATCTCACCGGAAAACAGTGTCTCGGCCAGGATGTCAAAGGTAAGCAGCGTCATGTCGTGGGCGATGTCCGACGTGCCGCCGCCCTCGTAGCGGGTGACGAACTCCCGCGTACGCCTCAGCATCGGCTCGGCAAAACCGAAGATGTGGCGCGGCGTAAACACCGGCGCCATCGCCTTGCGTGAACGCCGCCAGACCTCACCCTCGGCGGTCAGCAGGCCGTCGCGCAGGATCGGCCGCAGGATCATCTGGCGCACCGTCGCCATCTTGTAGTTTTTGGCATTGTCGACCAGCACGTGGCGAATGAGGCCGGGATCGTTGGCGATGACCAGCGGCCCGCCGATGCCGGTCACCGAAACCCAAGGCTGGTTGTAGGTCGGCTCGCCCCACAGTTCGAGCGGATTGCGATAGACGATGCGGATCATCTCCAGCGTCGAAGGCGGCGACGTGCGCGGCTTCGGCGCCGGTGGGACAAAGGGGGCGGGCTGACTGTCCATGGCGTGCTCCGCTGGTGAACTCAATGTAGTGGCTGGCAAGCCAAGCGTCCATGTTGCTGAACGGCAAGGGCGAAGAGCCCGCTCTCCGGAAATGTCACCGGGGCACAGGAGAGTAGATGATCGTCGGGAACAGGTCGGCCCGCTCTTGTGCGGCCGCTCTGTTCCCAAAACCGGTTCCACTTTTTGGGTCCGATGCCGTGGCCCGCCAGGCGTGCTCTTCTTCCATTCGGAAATGCTTGCAAACCTTGGAAAAACCGCCTTTTGCACCTATATCTGGGCCATCAAGGACGCGCGATTCGGAGCCGATTTTTTGCGCTGGATGTGCGGCATCAATCAGACAGGTTTTCATGAGCGATCAGATCGACAACGCCAGCGGCGCTGAGGCCGAGTACGGCGCCGATTCCATCAAGGTTTTGAAGGGCTTGGACGCCGTCCGCAAGCGGCCCGGCATGTATATCGGTGATACCGACGACGGCTCGGGCCTGCATCACATGGTCTATGAGGTCGTCGACAACGCTATCGACGAGGCGCTGGCCGGCCATGCCGACCTCGTCACGGTGACGCTCAATCCCGACGGTTCGGTGACGGTCATCGACAATGGCCGCGGCATTCCGACCGATATCCACACCGGCGAAGGCATTTCGGCGGCTGAAGTGATCATGACGCAGCTGCATGCCGGCGGCAAGTTCGACCAGAACTCCTACAAGGTGTCCGGTGGCCTCCACGGCGTCGGCGTCTCGGTCGTCAACGCGCTGTCGGCCTGGCTGAAGCTGAAAATCCGCCGCAACGGCCAGATCTACGAGATGAGCTTCTCGCATGGCAATGCCGACGGACCGCTGAGGGTCACCGGCAGCTATGAGCAGCGCAAGGTTGCCGGCACCTATGAGGGGCGCAGCGGCAGCGAGATCACCTTCTTTCCGTCGACCGAGACCTTCACCATGGTCGAGTTCGACTTCGGCACGCTGGAGCACCGGCTGCGCGAACT
This sequence comes from Mesorhizobium sp. WSM4845, assembly GCF_055811455.1. Taxonomy (NCBI): domain Bacteria; kingdom Pseudomonadati; phylum Pseudomonadota; class Alphaproteobacteria; order Hyphomicrobiales; family Phyllobacteriaceae; genus Mesorhizobium; species Mesorhizobium sp. WSM4845. The sequence goes on along the minus strand of NZ_JBVVQA010000006.1, from coordinate 60,223 downwards.
CGCCTTCCTGAATTCCGGCGTGCGTATCATTTTGACTGATGCCCGCCATGCCGACGTCGTGCGCCATGAGCTGCACTATGATGGCGGGCTCGAGGAGTTCGTCAGATATCTCGACCGCGTCAAGAAGCCGCTGATCGACAAGCCGATTGCGATCAAGGCCGAGCGCGACGGTATCACCGTCGAAGTCGCCATGTGGTGGAACGACAGCTACCACGAGAACGTGCTGGCCTTCACCAACAACATTCCGCAGCGCGACGGCGGCACGCATCTTGCCGGTTTCCGCGGCGCGCTGACGCGCCAGATTACCGGCTATGGCGAATCCACGGGCCTCACCAAAAAGGAGAAGGTGGCGCTGATCGGCGACGATTGCCGCGAAGGACTGACGGCCGTGCTGTCGGTCAAGGTTCCCGACCCGAAATTCTCCTCGCAGACCAAGGACAAGCTGGTCTCGTCCGAAGTCCGTCCGGTGGTGGAAGGGCTCGTCAACGAGGCGCTCGGCACCTGGCTCGAAGAGCACCCGACCGAGGGCAAGGTGGTCATCGAGAAGGTCATCCAGGCGGCAGCGGCGCGCGAAGCCGCGCGCAAGGCGCGCGACATCACCCGCAAGAGCTCGCTCGGCGTCACTTCGCTGCCCGGCAAACTGGCCGACTGCCAGGAACGCGACCCGGCGAAGTCCGAAATCTTCATCGTCGAGGGCGACAGCGCCGGCGGCTCGGCCAAGGGCGGCCGTTCGCGCCAGAACCAGGCCATTCTTCCGCTGCGCGGCAAGATCCTCAACGTCGAGCGGGCCCGGTTCGACCGTATGCTCGGCTCCGACATGATCGGCACGCTGATCACCGCGCTCGGCACCTCGATCGGCAAGGACGAGTTCAACGCCGACAAATTGCGCTACCACAAGATCATCCTGATGACCGACGCCGACGTCGACGGCGCCCACATCCGCACCTTGCTGCTGACCTTCTTCTTCCGGCAGATGCCGGAGCTGATCGAGCGCGGGCATCTCTACATCGCCCAGCCGCCGCTCTACAAAGTGACGCGCGGCAAGAGCTCGCAATACATCAAGGACGAAAGCGCCTTCGAGGAATTCCTGATCGGCTCAGGGCTGGAAGAGGCGTCGCTTGCGCTCAGCACCGGCGAGGTGCGGGCCGGGCAGGACCTGCGCAGCGCCATCGACGATGCGCTGGCGGTGCGCCAGCTCATCAACGGGCTGCACACCCGCTATAACAGAGGCGTGGTCGAGCAGGCGGCGATCGCCGGCGCGCTCAATCCGGATGTCTTCGTCGATCTCGGCCGGGCCAACGCGATGGCCGAGCGTGTCGCCCGGCGCCTCGACATCATCGCCGAGGACACCGAACGCGGCTGGACCGGCCGCATGTCGACCTCAAACGAAGGGGTCGGCGGTTATGTGTTTGAGCGCACGGTGCGCAGCGTCAAGGAGTTCGCGCATCTCGATCTCGCGCTGATCAATTCGGCCGACGCCCGCCAACTCGACCGCTATGCGCCGCGCCTCGCAGAAGTCTACGGCGAGCCGCCGGTGCTGCGCCGCAAGGATGTATCGGAAACTATCTCGGGACCGCTGGCGCTGCTCAATGCCGTGTTTGCCACCGGCCGCAAGGGCCTGACCATGCAGCGCTACAAGGGCCTTGGCGAAATGAACGCCGAGCAACTCTGGGAGACCACGCTCGACCCGAATGTGCGCTCGCTGCTGCAGGTCAAGGTCAATGACGCAACGGACGCCGACTCCCTGTTTTCGCGGCTGATGGGCGACGAAGTCGAGCCCAGGCGCGAGTTCATCCAGGAAAACGCGCTGTCGGTCGCCAACCTGGACATTTAAAGCCCAAGCAGCTGCTCAGCTTCGGACACTTGAGGCATTGGTAGGCCCAGGCCCACCAACGATCCCTGCTGCGTCGCAACAAAAGGATCATGAGGGCCGGTCGGAACGGAAGAGCATCCAAGGCATTGTAATCGATCACAATCGCCGCAGGAGGCACTCATGGGACGTGGCATTTTGCTCTGGCTTCTCGGAGTCCCGATTCCGATTATTATTCTCATCATGCTTTTCGCACGTTAGGGGGCTGACATGCAGTCAACCCTAACGGCTGTCGACGTTTCCGCACCGACGGAATCCTCTTCTAGCGCTGTCAGCTGGGGGCCAATCGTGGCCGGCGCCTTTGCTGCCTCGACGCTAACATTGATCCTGATGCTGCTCGGCTCCGGGCTCGGGCTGACGATGGTTTCGCCGTGGTCCGGCTTGAGCACCTCAGTCACAACTTTCGCGGCCTCCACGGCTGCGTGGCTGATCATCGTGCAGTGGCTGTCGTCGGCCGTAGGCGGTTATCTTGCCGGGCGCCTACGCACCAAATGGGTCGGCGTCCACACCGATGAGGTCTTTTTCCGCGATACCGCACACGGCTTCCTCGCCTGGGCGCTTGCAACGTTGCTCGTCGCCGGCGTGCTCGGCTCGGCGCTCTCCGCAGCTGTCGGAACCGGCGTCCACGCCGCTTCGACAGTCGCGTCGGGCGCGGCAATGGGCGCTTCGGCAGGTGCTACTGCAAACGCCGGAGACGCCGCGACCGACAACGCAACGTCGTACTTCGTCGATGCGTTGTTCCGCCCGGCCGATGCGGCCAGGCTTGCTGCCGCCAACCCGGAGAGCGATGCGGCGGCGACGGCGCAGGCCTCGCGCATTTTGATCGCGAGCGCAGCAGCAGGCGAAGTGTCAGCCGACGACAAGACCTATCTGTCGCAGTTGGTAGCCGCCCGCACCGGGCTGTCGGAACCCGATGCCAGGGCCCGTGTCGATGCCGTGCTTGCCAGGGTCGAAGAGGCGAAGGTCCAGGCCCAGCAGGCTGCCGATACCGCCAGGAAAGCCGGTGCCACCTTCGCGCTGCTTGGCGCTCTGTCCCTGGTCGTCGGCGCTTTCATCGCAAGCGCCGCGGCAGCACTTGGGGGCAGGCAGCGCGACGACGAGGAGGCGGTCTTCCTGACCGACCGTTGATCGGTGCTTGAGAGGTTCTATCGACGCCGAGACTTTCCCCGGCATCGACCGGTTGTTTTGACGACGTCATGGCCATGAACTGCGCGCTGATTCGCCCAAACGAGCGTGCCCTATCTTCCGGCAGAAGTCGTCGGTGCCGGCTGGCTTGGCTCCAGTTTGCGGCCGAGATCGACGGCGTCACGAAAGCACGCCGATATGCGAGCGGCGGCGTGCCGGCGGCTGCTGTTGCCTCGACGCCGGTCGCCTTCAGCGACCAGTAGAGCCTGTGCGTGAAGATGCGGCCAAAACGAACTGCGCAGCGGAATGTTCTCCACGCCGCTGTTTCCGTAAAGAACTATGCGTGCGGGATCGACTGATGGCTGCTGCTTCAGAAACTCCAAAGCAGCTACAATCGCTTGCTGAGTAGTCAGGCCGCTGAAATCGGCGGGACCGTGCGATGCACGAAACCAGGCTGCGAGACTGCAGCCGCCGTTCAGGTTGGGCTGAGCGTCCCCCGATACGCCACGATCAGGCCGATCAACGGCATCGAAATTTCCACATCGAAGCAGAATTGCCCGTCCCGTTCCGTTTCGAAGCTCGAGCCTTTGGGAAGGAGGAAGCCGGGCATTGGAATACCCAGCAGCGACCATCGTCTCGGAACCAGGGTCAGACGATCGCCGTCCACCACCAGAGCCAACGCGAAGGACGCGATCCCAAACCGTTCCACCAGAAGATGCTGGTCCCTCCCAGTGCCGGCCGACTGAATCGAAGAAAAACACTTGCCGTCGAAACTACGGATCCAGTGTTCAGAGCGGTTCTCGGGCGAAAATGTCACCGTGACCGGCACCCGTGGCGCAGCTTTCGGGAAGCCGACAAGCGCCGCCACGAACGCGGCCGCCGGGCCGCGACCGCGTCGTACCTCGGCGAAGCCCGTCCATTGGCGGGTGGCGGTGCTGCCATGCAGATCCTGAAGGCGCGGAGCAAGTGAGGAGAAGGCGGATCCGAGAATCCCGCAGTACAGGGGCGCAACGATCTCGTGTCCCCGAAACCCGGTGAATATCTTCCGGCTTTGGAACAGCGCCTCATAGTCTGCAAGCTCAAGGGCGCGAACCCCGGACCGTGCTCCGGCCTCCGGACGAGTGCCCGCCAGCAATTTACGGATGATCGCTTCGATGGCCATCGATGGGATGTATGGTCCGTCATCCCCTTCGGCCAAAAGATGCCAGCTCCGTTCGGCGTCCTGCCCATCCGTGGTGCCGTACGCGCTGACGAACATACCGCCGCGATGCTCGCCAAAACGCATTCGGTTGAGCACCGCGTAGAAGAGACGCGAGAAAGGTTCCAGCGACGAGAGCCTGAACCTCGCGCGCGCCTTCGCCAGGAGGTTGAGTGTCCGGTGCAAGATTTCCGGGACTGGCCCGGCTCCCATCCAGATATCGGTCATTGAGGGATGCTCGGGCGGGATGACCTGCAAGTCCGGCACGTCCACCAGCGAGAAACGGATGTTCCGGAGCGGCAGCCGGCCCGGCACCGCGATGGTGAAGCGCATGCTTTCAGCCAGAGCGATGCCATGCGATTGCACCCCATGTCGTCGCAGCTTCACCGAAGCGCCGGCATAGCCCACCACCGCACGCATGACGTTGAGGCCGATTCCGGCATACGGCGAAGGGGCGATGCCGCCTTTCACAGAGACGATGTCCATCGTCTTCGCCATCTCGCGCAGGACGGCGGCGGTCAGCACAGGAAAGCTGCTGATGCCCGATAGAATGAATATGCCTGCGTCCTTTGCTTGCGCGTCGAACTGAGGCACGCCGAACACAAAGTCGGCGGCGTCGGCAAAGTCGAGATAGTCGATGCCAGCGTCGATGCAGGCCGAAGTCACACGATAGCGATTGGTCCCATAATGTTGGAACGGCCCGGACGCGTCGACGACCAGATTGGGCCGTTGCGCGCGCAGGCCGGCCACAATTTCTGCGCGATCAAGCGCAAGCGGCCGAACCCGGGCCCGCCCTCTGTAACGCGCGCAGAACGCCTCGGCGCGAGAGAAGTCGCGGCCGCAGATGATGAGTTCAATCTCCGGTATGTCGGATAGAAGCTCCACCAGGCGCCCGCCGAAAACGCCGTATCCGCCCAGGATCAGGATCCTCATGCGTGCTTTCAAACGTTTCCGCTTTTCAGCGACAGAACCGTCGCAATTTTCGGTTTGCGGTAGGGCAATTTTCGAAAGCCGCTTGACATTGATCGCACCAGCTTATCGAGGTTATTGAGAACTCTTTCGGTTTTTTGTGAGACTGCGCACCGGATATTTGCGGTATTGGCATGCTCCGGCGCGCCAATCCGCTTTATGCTTCGGGTCGTTCCAGTTTTCGGCCGAGATCGACGGCGTCACGCAGCACGCCGATATGCGAGCGCGGCGGGGTGCCGGCGGCTGCCGCGACCTCGACGCCGGTCGCCTCCAGCGACCAGTAGAGCCTGTGCGTGAAGATGCGGCCAAGCGAACTGCGCAGTTCGACCTGAATGTTCTCCACGCCGGGGCCGAAATTTTCGGCCATCGGTCCTGAGATCGGGTCGCCGGTCAGCCAGCCATTACCCCTGTCGAAGATGTTGGTCCAGCGCGTCGCGGCAAACACCGCACCATGATGCACCGCCCGCTGCGGCTTGCCCGAACGGCTGCGCCCTTCCTGATAGAGGACGGTTCCACCGGCCGCCGTCTCGGCGATCGGCGGGCATGCCGAGAACAGCCGCTCAGCTATGCTGCGCCTGAATTCGGCGAGATTGTAGGTCACCAGAAATTCGCTGTGGGTCAGCGGACTGCCGAGCGTGACGAAATCGCTGATCTTCCAAGGGGCGTCGCCGGCGCGGAGGTGGCGGTAGAGCTCCCATTGGGCGCGCCGGAATCCGGAAAAATCATCCAATTTGTCGGGCCACGCAGAACCATCTGACTTGAGCGTAGCCTTGTCGACGGCGCGGATCGCTTTCAGTCTCGCCTTGTCGCGGAGGGCTTCCAGCTTTCGTGGCCTGAAATCGGCCCACAATATTTGCAGCAGATCATAGGCGATGATTGACCCCAGGCTGTGCGAGACCAGCACGATGCGGTCGTAGCCGTCGTCCACCATGAGGCGCCTCAACAGTGTCAGGCCACGGTCGCGGACAAGCGCGCGCTTCTCGACCGTTGCCGCTTCAGCCCGCACATAGGCGGCCACATCACCGAAATAAGGAAGACCAAACCGGTCCACCGCCCAGACGACGAACGAGGCCAGGATCGTGGCGAGCATGCCCGTGATCCAGGAAATATACCCTTGCAAGGCCGACGTCGCGAGCACGAACGCCGCGACCAAGACTGTTATGACTGCCAGAAGCGTAACGACATAGAGCCCGCGGGCGTCGCGCGGAATGTCGGCGGGCTTGCGCCAGAGCAGATTTGTCACCCAGGCCGCAAGCCGGCCCCGCGTCGTGCCTTGCGTGATGTCGGCCCAGTAAAGCTCGTAGAAATCAGTGCGGCGGCCATCGACATCATAAGGGGTGGTGATCCGGCGAAGTTCGTGCGAGTTCGTCCGGCTGTCAGGCGTGATCCAGCTCTGGTTGATCTTGTCGCCGCCTGGGTTGGCCGGATCCGCGACATGGGCATAAAACGGCGCGCGGGCGGAATCATGGCTCCAAACAGCCTGAACAAATTCCCTCAGCGTGCCCATCGGTCGCTGTTCGCCCATGCCATGCACGATGACCACGGCCTGGCTGAGCTTGCGCGGCGCCTTTCCGGGGGCCGGCAGGTTGGCCTTCGCGGGCGAGCCGGACTTGGTCGGCGAAGCGACAGGCTGGGGGCCAGACACCGGTGCCTCCGTTGGTGACAAATCCGTCCATCGGAACAGAACTTGCCCATCGTAGTGCTGAATCCGAAGCAAGTGCAAAAAGCGTCGCAGATATCTGTCGCAAATCGCCGACTTTTTGCGGGAGGGTTTTGCGACAGGAATTTGTTGAAGAGTTCAACGCTGGCGATTTTGTCGCGAAACTTAGGACTGTGACATCCGGCGCCGTTTGTCGCGCCGCCATGAAGCATCGGCAAGCCGCCGTTGCCGACAGCCGCCTGATCCGCTACTCCGTCCTCCCGGGCAGCACGTCGTTCAATCCCGCAAGTCAGGCATAGCGCCTGCTTCACAGCCAGTACGAAAGAGAACACATATGCCTCATAACCCCACCTCCGCCAGCCACGCGGCTTCAAGCGCGCCGCGCATCCGCGACTGGTCGCTGTCCTGGCAGATCGGGGCGGTCGGCCTGGGAACCCTATTTCTGGCATTGGCGTCTTACATCGAAGTGCCTATGGTTCCGGTGCCCGTGACCATGCAGACCTTTGCGGTCACCCTGATCGGCGCGGTCTATGGCTGGAGACTCGGCGCGGCCATGATCGTTGCATGGTTGGTCGAAGGCGCGATCGGGTTGCCGGTTCTATCTGGGGGCGCTGCCGGTGCGCATCACTTTGTCGGCCCGACCGCCGGATACCTCTTTGCTTTCCCCGTGGTCGGCGCGCTCACGGGATGGCTGGCGGAGCGCGGCTGGAACGGCAACCGCCCCTGGCTGGCGTTCGTCTCCATGCTCCTGGGCAACGCGCTTTGCCTCGTGCTGGGCGCAGCATGGCTTTCCATCGCCATTGGCATCGAACAGGCAATTGTCCACGGCGTCACGCCGTTCCTGATCGGCGGGGCGCTCAAGTCGGCATTGGCCGCGGTGACGCTCAAGCTCATGACCCGCGCGCAAAAATGACCGTCTGGCTGCGGCCGCACCATCTCCTTTGCCTGCTGACTTACGCAGGCAAGGGTTACAGCGCTGCGTTCGTCGCCAATTTCGACGCGATCGCGGCTCGGCTCTCCGCAGGCGAACACATCCTGATCGTCTCCGGGCCTGACGATATTTGCGCGCCCCTGCTCGGTGAGGCGGAGCCGCACTGCCTTCGCGACAGCGTGACGGAGCGCGACCGTCAGGCGGCGGCCAGTGTTGGTACGCTTCTGGGGTACTCGATTGCCGAGGACATGGAACTTCAGCTCCATCCCTCGCTTCTGCGAACTATGCGCGATGCGTTCTCTTCGGGCCGCACCCGGGGTGCTTGCGGCGGGTGCGAGTGGTTTGACCTTTGCAGTTCAATCGCCGCTTCAGACTATGGAACGGTGGCACTCCGGTGAAAGGCAACGCTCGCAGTGCGACGATTGTCGGGGTCGCCAACCCGGATCAGTGATCCATGGCCTTGACGATCTCTTCGGTCATCTTCTTGGCGTCGCCGAGCAGCATCATGGTGCCGTCCTTGTAGAACAGCGTGTTGTCAATGCCGGCATAGCCGGAGCCGAGCGAGCGCTTGACGAACAGACAGGTGCGAGCCTTGTCGACATCGAGGATCGGCATGCCGTAGATCGGCGACGACTTGTCGTCGCGGGCGGACGGGTTGGTGACGTCGTTGGCGCCGATGACATAGGCGACGTCGGCCTGCGCGAATTCGGAGTTGATGTCCTCGAGCTCAAACACTTCGTCGTAAGGCACGTTGGCTTCGGCCAGGAGCACGTTCATGTGGCCGGGCATGCGGCCGGCGACCGGATGAATGGCGTATTTCACGTCGACGCCATTGGCCTTGAGCTTGTCGGCCATCTCGCGCAGCGCGTGCTGCGCCTGGGCGACCGCCATGCCGTAACCAGGCACGATGACGACCTTCTGCGCGTTCATCATCAGATAGGCGGCATCGTCGGCCGAACCCTGCTTGACCGTGCGCTCGATGCCGTCGTCGGCAGTGGCGGACGTCTCGCCGCCGAAGCCGCCGAGGATGACCGAGATGAACGACCGGTTCATGCCCTTGCACATGATGTAGGACAGGATCGCTCCGGACGAGCCGACCAGCGCGCCGGTGATGATCAGAGCCAGATTGCCGAGCGTGAAGCCGAGTGCCGCAGCCGCCCAGCCCGAATAGGAATTCAGCATCGAGACGACCACCGGCATGTCGGCGCCGCCGATCGGGATGATGAGAAGAACGCCAAGGACAAGCGATGCCGCCACGATCAGCCAGAACACCAGCTTGGACTCGGTGGTGACGAGCAGCACGATCAGCACGATCAGTCCGATGCCGAGGGCGGCGTTGATGAAATGGCGGCCGCCGATCATGATCGGCTTGCCCGACATGCGGCCGTCGAGCTTGAGGAAAGCGATGACCGAGCCGGTGAAGGTGATGGCGCCGATGGCGACGCCGAGGCTCATCTCGATCAGCGCCTGGGCGTGGATGTCGGCGACCGTGCCGATGTCAAAACTTTCCGGCGCATAGACGGCGGCAGCCGCCACCATGACGGCGGCAAGGCCAACCAGCGAATGGAAGGCGGCGACCAGCTGCGGCATCGAGGTCATGGCGATGCGCCGTGCGGTGACCGCGCCGACCGAGCCGCCGATCAAAAGGCCGAGCACGATGAGGCCGAAGCCTCCCGCCGAAGGGGTCGCCAGCGCCAGCGTGGTGGCAATGGCGATGCCCATGCCGATCATGCCGTACATGTTGCCCTGGCGGCTCGTGGTCGGGTGCGACAGGCCGCGCAACGCCAGGATGAACAGGATGCCGGAGACCAGATAGAGGAAGGAGGCGAAGTTGGCGTTCATGGCGCTCTACTTGTCCTTCTTCTTGTACATCGCCAGCATGCGCTGGGTGACGAGAAAGCCGCCGAAGATGTTGACCGAGACCAGCATCAGCGCGACGAAACCGAAGCCGGTGGCGATGCCGGACGCCGAGATGCCGACGGCAAGCAGCGCGCCGACGACGATGACCGAGGAAATGGCGTTGGTGACGGCCATCAGCGGCGTGTGCAGCGCCGGCGTCACCGACCAGACGACGTAATAGCCGACAAAGATCGCCAGCACGAAAATGGCGAAGCGGAAGACGAACGGATCGATTGCCCCGCCGGACAGCGCGTGCGCGGCGTCGCCCGCCGCATCGGTGCCGCCTGGAGCTGTGGCCAGATCCTGCACAGCGAGCCGGACGGCGGCGGTAGCCTGGTCGAGCTGGTCGAGGGCTTTCTGCAAGGTCTGGTCCATCACGCGATCCCTTTCGACTTATTAGCGGGCGATTTGGGTGCGGCAGCTTTCCTGGATGCGGCAGCTTTCTTTGGCAGGGCTGGATTTTTTGCAGCGGCGGGCTTCGCAGGCTCGGCCGAGGCGATCATCACCGCCGGCTTGCCGGCGAAGGCCGGATGCACGACCTGGCCGCCATCGGTCAGCATCGTCGCCTTGGCCAATTCGTCGTCGCGGTTGATGGCAAGCGTCTTGGTGGTCTTGTCGACCAGCGTCTCGAGGAACGCAAACAGGTTCCTGGCATAGAGCAGCGAGGCGGAGGCAGCGACGCGGCCCGGCACGTTGATATGGCCGACGATTTTCACGCCGTTGACCGTGGTCACCACCTGCCCGGGCACGGCGCCCTCGACATTGCCGCCGCGCTCGACCGCCAGGTCGACGATCACCGAGCCCGGCTTCATCGAGGCGACCATCGCGGCCGAAACGAGCTTCGGCGCCGGACGGCCGGGAATCAGCGCCGTGGTGATGACGATGTCCTGCTTGGCGATGTGCTCGGCAGTCAGCGCGGCTTGCTTGGCCTGGTATTCCCTAGACATTTCCTTGGCGTAGCCGCCAGCCGTCTCGGCCGCCTTGAACTCCTCATCCTCGACTGCCAGGAACTTTGCGCCGAGCGAGGCGACCTGTTCCTTGGCGGCGGGACGCACGTCGGTGGCGGTGACCACGGCACCGAGACGACGCGCAGTAGCGATCGCCTGCAGGCCGGCGACGCCGACGCCCATGACGAAAGCTTTCGCCGCCGGCACCGTGCCCGCCGCCGTCATCATCATCGGCAGCGCCCGGTCATATTCGGCAGCCGCGTCGATCACCGCCTGATAGCCGGCGAGGTTGGCCTGGCTGGACAGGACATCCATCGATTGGGCGCGCGTGATGCGCGGCATGAACTCCATCGAGAAGGCCGTGACGCCGGCCCTTGCCAGAGCATCGACCGCAGCATCGTTGCCATAGGGATCGATGATGGCGATGACGGCACTGCCCGGGCGATAGGCCTTCAGCTCCGCCTCATCAGGCCGGCGCACCTTCAGCACCACATCAGCCTTGGCGACATCGCCGGCCTTACCGATCGCAGCGCCGGCCTTGGCGAACTCCTCGTCGGGAATGCGCGATGCCGTGCCGGCGCCGCTTTCGACGATGACGTCAAACCCCAGCCCCGCCAGCCGCTTCACCGTGTCGGGCGAGGCAGCAACGCGCGGCTCGTTCGCATCGAGCTCACGAGGGATGAAAACCGTCTGTCCCACCGCATGATCCTTTCGGCTGGAACCTGTCTGCGCAGGACGCCGACCGAACTTCCGGCGATGTCGCGGGCAAGGGGGTTTTGAAGAATTTACCGGAGAATGAAAGCGCCGACGGCGAGGATCAGAACGAACAGGACAAAGCCCGAGAAGAAGCCGCCCGCAAAGAAGCCGAAAGCCATTGCCAGAAGCACGGCGGCGCAAAACAGCGACCCGTATTTGGCGAGCATGATAAAGCCGGCATAGGTGCGGTCGTGCTCGGCATAGTCCATCTTCGCGCCTAGTTCGACAGGACCGGTCGGCGAGTGATCAGCCATAGGAATACCCCTTCGAAGACATCTTTCAGGCACATAGCGAAAAGCCAGGCCGAGGGCAATGGCGCTATTGCCGCATCGCTGGAGACAACAGCCTCAAAAGAAAATTGGAGACGCCAGATGCAGGATGTCGTTTCGGAGGCGCTCGCGGCTGCCGCCCTCGCGCTTGCTTTCCGGCTAACGCGCCGCGCCTGCCGACATTTTCAGCCGGCGAGTTGCGGAAACAGCCCAAGCAGGCCGACGACGATCAGGTAGAGCGCGACGATGTAGTTGAGGAGTCGCGGCATCACCAGGATCAGCACGCCAGCAATCAGCGAGATCAACGGAGTGAGTGCGAGCGTGGGAATGGTCATGTCGGGTTCCTTTCGGTAGAATTTCCGCCGAAGCGATGCAGATTGACGTCGTCCGCGCACCACCGGCGCGCCTCCCAGAACGCCGAAGCGGCCTGAAAGCTCCAGCCGCGCTCTAAATTTGCCAATTGTCAGGCGGCTTCGCGGTAGTATTTGGCGGTCGGCAGAATGGTCAGCGGCGCGAGTTCACCGGCACTGGGTGTCTCAAACAGCATGCGCTGCTCCATCGGCGTCGACCGAAAGAATGGGAAACGCTGGAGTACCCGCTCCAAATTGATCTCGTAGTTCGCGTCATAGAGCACCACGGGAACCGTGAATGGAGGATAGTCTCTCGGTTGCCCCACTTGCACGGCACCGAAAGTCCGCTGGTAGAAAGCCGTGTGTTCCTTGCGGATCACGCCGAGACAGGCCGTCACCTGGAAGTGGACGCTGGCAATTAGTGCTAGCCGCAACGTAACGTAAGGCAGGGCACGATGCATCGATATGAAGTCCGGGTCGGCTGCCAGGAGCGTCGGATTGACGAAGGATTCGCCGCGAAGCAGCCGCGGATGAAGCAGATCGCCAAATCTGGTCATTGCTGGCGCGTAAGGTTCGCTCGGTGTCAGATGATGAATACGGAGCGTACACACAAGGGAATTGTCGACGAAGACACCAAAGCGATAACAGTTCGGCGTGTCGTCGAGCGCATCCATCATCATCTGGTCGCTGGATTCAGGCAGAAAGCCGTTCAGCCGGTAAGCCTTGTAGCGAAGCCGGTAAATCGCCTCCATGTCTTCACCGCTTTCGCAGCGCCTGTATTCCACGCGCTCAAGAAGGGTCGAAACATTGCGCGAGAAGGAAGACATCCCGCTGAGGTCGGTCGGTCGGTCATCCACATGAACAACCCCATCGGATACCGCCACAATACAATTCCCTTCTGCCATCTTCCCTGAAAACCTATCGTGTGCGGTCGTGGCATAAAAGATGGAAATCCAATCGAAGTCGTTTACCTAATATTAACCTTAACTTGCCGCCGCGGCACGTCTGGTCAAGTTGGTCGAAAATGAAGCGCGGAAATCAGCTAAGCGCACGTTTGCCCGCCGGCTTTTTATCGATGGCGAATGGCCAGACCGTGGTAGCCATCGTTCCGATGCCGGACGCTGTCAGCGCTGAACCAAACAAAAAGCCCTGGACCATATCCGGTTTGATAGAGTGCGTCAGAATGTTGAGCTGCTCGTATGTCTCAACGCCCTCGATAGTCACGTTGAGACCGAGAACTCTGATGAGTTCGACCACGCCCTTCAACAGCGCGAGCGAACTCGGGTTGTGGGTGACGTCCATCAGGAACGAGCGGTCAATTTTGACCTTGTCGAGCGGCAGCTTGTGGAGATAGCTCAAGCTCGAATAGCCCGTGCCGAAGTCGTCTAGCGCAATGCGCACGCCAAGCCGTTTCAACTCCTCGATATACTGACGCGTCAGCGATTTGTCGTCGAGAAGCGCGGTCTCGGTGACCTCGATTTCCAAGCGGCCAGCGGCGAGGCCGGAGTTGGCGAGCGCATCACGGACTTTCTGGACGATGCCACTGCTGCGGAAATCCTTGGCCGAAAGGTTGACCGAGACGCTGGTCGGGTCGGGCCATTTGACGCATTCGGCACATGCCGCCTGCAGGACAAATGTGCTGATCTCGGAAATGATGCCCATTTCTTCGGCCAGCGGAATGAAGATGCTAGGCGAGATCGGTCCGAGATCGGGGTGATCCCAACGACACAGCGCCTCGCAACTGGCGATCCGCATCGTGCTCATCGCGACGATCGGCTGATAAACCACCCGCAGCGCCTTGCTTTCCACCGCGGTGCGCAGATCCGCCTTCATCAGCTGACGATCGCGAAATGCCGCATCCATCGAGGCCTGGAACAACCGCCAAGTGTTCTTGCCGAGTTCCTTGGCCTTGTAGAGCGCGAGGTCCGCCTTGACGATCATGGCGTCGACATCGGTGTCCCTGACCCGCGAAAGCACCGCGCCACCGCTGGCCTGGATGCGCAGCCCATGGCCGGCGACGTCGACCTCGCCCTGCAGTTCATCGAAAATCCCGTCGATTTGGCTGGTCAGGTGGCTCTCATCCTCAACGCGATCGAAAAAGATCATGAACTCGTCGCCGCCGAAACGGCTGACGGTGACGCCTGGTCCTGCGATCGCTGCCAGCCGCTCCGCGACGGCGTAGATCAATCCGTCGCCGACCGGGTGGCCAAGCGTGTCGTTGACGTTCTTGAAGTCGTCGAGGTCGAGCACGGCGAGCCCGCAGAGACGCTCGAGATCGCCGGATGCCATCGCCTCTCCGATCAACTCCTGGAAATAGGCGCGGTTGGGCAGGCCGGTGAGGCTGTCGTAGCGCGCCATGAAGCGGATCTTGCTTTCTGCCTCGACGCGGGCCGTCACATCCTCGAAGGTGATGACGCCCAGTTCCTGGCTGCCCTCACGCGCCGAGAACTCATAGTGCTGCCCATTCGCGAGCGAGACGAGAACCTTGCGGTCGCGGCCCTCGCGCAGGGCGCGCGTGAGCTGGGCCTCGATGTAGCGGCAGTCCTTCGGCGCCAGCATGCCGCCGGCAACGCCGCGCATCAGCAGGCCGTGGATCGATCGCCCGAGCAGCGCGTCGGGCGACTTGAGCGACATCAGATGCGCGGCTTCGGCATTGGCCACCACCACCCGGCCATCAGGGCCGAGCATGACAAGCCCGTGCGACATGGTGTTCAGCGCCCGATTGAAGCGCTGGGCGAGGCGGTTCGCCTTCTTCTCTTCGCTGATTGCTGTAAACAGCACCTTTCGCACAAGATGCGCCATCTTGTTGATGGTGAACATGAAGGGGATGACGAAGAGGCCCAAAATGACATTGTACACGTCGCCCTTCAGCATCAGGCCGACCGCAATCGGCGCGACCACGGACACGGACAGGATGGCGACCATCTTTCGGGAGCCGAAATTGCGGCCGGCGATGGTGATGGTGCTTGCCAACACCAGCGACACCGCTGCAATCTCGCCAAACAGGTCCGGAACCACGTAGAGGCATACGAACGCGAAAAGTCCGACCGCGGACCCATGAATCGTCCCGGCAACAATGTAGTAGCGTTCCCAGGCAAGCGCGGATTCGTAGGTGACGATGGTGTCGGGACTGACCCTCCGGATCGCAAGATAACGGCCGATACTGGCGGCAACCATCAGGATGGCGAGCGCGAGATAGATTGCCGCAGACGTTTTCCAATACACGAGCAGGGCCATAGCGCCTTGCGTGAAGGCGCCAACGAGCAAGATGCCCGCGTCGCGAAACAGCGAGCGAACGAAGCCAACGTATACGTCCTCGGATATGTCGTCGGGTCGATCTATGTTCATGACCTTGCGGTGTCGCGCGAACCGCAGTCATGTCATAACCGCATTAAGAAAGGTTTAGAGGGGCCATCTCGGGGCCCGCGTCAAGCCTGTTGAGTTTCTTCAGATAAGGCATTCACTCGGCGGCCTGGAGTTCCGGCCGAGCCGCTGTCTTCGCCAGGCGATCGAGCAGCCTCAGGCGCTCGCCAGCGGCCTTTTCGGCGCTGGCCCGCCTGACGTGACCATAGCCGCGAATGAGTGCCGGCACCGAGGCAAGCGCTGCCGCGGCCTCGACCTTGCCTGGCGCCAGCGCGCCGGCGACAAGCTCCAGGTCGGCCTCGTACTGCGCAAGAAGCTGCCGTTCCATACGCCTTTCGAAGCTGTAGCCGAACACATCAAAGACCGTGCCGCGCAAGCCTTTCATCGCTGCCAGCAGGCGGAACCCCTTCATCATCCAGGGACCGAAGCTCGACTTCCTCGGCTTGCCGTCCTTGCCGCGCCTGGCCCCGATCGGCGGGGCGAGATGGAATTCGAGTTTGTCGTAGCTCTGGAACTGCTTGCCCAGTTCAGCGGCAAAGGAGCCATCGGTGTAGAGCCTTGCCACCTCGTATTCGTCCTTGATCGCCATCAGCTTGAACAGGTTCCTCGCGGCGGCCTCGGTCACATCAGTCGAACCGGGCGCCACGCTGGCTTCGGCCTTGCGCAGCGTAGCCACTCTGTCGGCATAGCGCTTGCCATAAGCGGCGTTCTGATAGGCGGTGAGGAAGGCGACGCGGCGGGCGATGACGTCATCGAGCGTTTCGGCGACAGCGGTGTTCTGTGCAGCCGTGCCCGGCTGGACGACGAGGGCACGCACGAAATCCGGCTGGTGGGAGGCGCGGCGGCCCCAGCGGAAGGCTGAGACGTTCATCGCCACCGACTGGCCGTTGAGCTCGATCGCCTTTTCGACTGCCTCGGCAGACAGCGGCAAGCCGCCGTGCTGAAAGGCGAAGCCGAGCATGAACATGTTGGCGCCGAGCGAGCTGCCGAACAGCGCGGTGGCGGTGCGGGTGGCATCAAAAAAATGCGCCTTGTCGTCGCCGGCGGCAGTGCGGATCGCCTTTTTCAGCCGCTCAACCGGCAGCGAGAAATCGGCCGACCGGGTAAACTCGCCGGGCATGATCTCCGCGGTGTTGGCGAGGAAGATCGTGTGGCCTTCGCGCACCGCGGCGAGCACCTTTTGGGCGCCCGACACGACGAGGTCGCAGCCAAGCACAAGGTCTGCCTTGCCGGCCGAAACGCGGATGGCATGGATATCGCCTGGGCTGCGCGCGATGCGGACATGGGTGAACACAGAGCCGCCCTTCTGGGCAAGGCCGGCCATGTCGATCATGCCGCAGCCTTTGTCTTCGAGATGAGCCGCCATGCCAAGCACCGCGCCGATGGTGACGACGCCGGTGCCGCCGACGCCGTCGATGATCGCCGCCCAGCCTTGGTCACCGAGCGGGAATTCCGCGGGCGTGGGAACGCCGTCGAGCGGATCGGTGGTGCCGGCCATACCCTCGGCCTTCCTGGTCTTGGCGCCATGCACGGTGACGAAGGACGGACAGAAGCCGTTGATGCAGGAGAAATCCTTGTTGCAGCTCGACTGATCGATCTTGCGCTTGCGGCCGAATTCGGTCTCGACCGGCTGGATCGACACACAATTCGACTGCACCCCACAATCGCCGCAGCCTTCGCAGACCAGTTCGTTGATGAAGACGCGCTTGTCGGGATCGGGGAAGGTGCCGCGCTTGCGGCGGCGGCGCTTTTCGGCGGCGCAGGTCTGGTCGTAGATCAGCACGGATGTGCCTCTGACCGCGCGCAATTCGCGCTGCACGAAGTCGAGGTCGTCGCGGTGATGGATGGTGGCGCCGGCGGGGAATTCGACCTTGCCGGTATATTTGGCTGGTTCGTCGGTGACGATGGCGATCCGCCCGACGCCCTCGGCCCGCACCTGCCTGGCAATCATGTCCACGGTCAGGCCGCCCTCGTGCGGCTGGCCGCCGGTCATCGCGACGGCGTCGTTGTAGAGGATCTTGTAGGTGATGTTGGCGTCGGTCGACAGCGCGAAGCGGATCGCCAGCGCGCCGGAGTGGTTGTAGGTGCCGTCGCCGAGATTCTGGAAGATGTGGTCGCGCTTCGAGAACGGCGCCTGGCCGACCCATTGCGCGCCCTCACCGCCCATGGCGGTGAAACCTACGGTGTCGCGATCCATCCACAGCGCCATGAAATGGCAGCCGATGCCAGCGGCGGCGAGCGAGCCGTCGGGCACCTTGGTCGAGGAATTGTGCGGGCAGCCGGAGCAGAAGAAGGGCGTGCGCGAGGCGATGTCTGTTGTCTCGGCGAGCATCGCCTGGAACTGGCGAATTCTCGCCACCCGCGCGGCGATCTCGTCCGACGGACCGATCGTCCGCAAGATTCTCTCGCCGAGCGCGATGGCGATGTCGTTGGGATCGAGCGCGCCCTTGGCAGGGAACAGCCCGTCGCCGCGCTCGTCCTTCTTGCCGACGATGATCGGCAGCATGGCCGTGCCGTAAAGGTTCTCGCGCAGTTGCACCTCGATCAGCGAGCGTTTCTCCTCGACGACGACGATGGTGTCGAGTCCGCGAGCGAAGTCGGCGATGTGCTGCAGGTCGAGCGGCCACGGGCAGCCAACCTTGAACAGTCTGATGCCGATGCGGTTGGCGGCGGCCTCATCGACACCGATGTCTTCCAGCGCCTGGCGTACGTCGAGATAGCTCTTACCGACGGTGACGATGCCAAGCTTCGGGCCACTGCCGCCGGAATAGACAATCCGGTTCAGCCTGTTGGCGTGGATAAAGGCTGAAGCAGCGGCGCGCTTGTATTCATGCAGTCGCTCCTCCTGGCCGAGCATGTCGATCTCGTTGCGGATGTTGAGGCCGCCGGGCGGCATCTCGAAGTCCGGGACGACGATATCAAGCCGTTCGAGCGCGGCCTCGACCGAAGCCGTCGATTCGATGTTGTCCTTGACGCATTTGATCGCCGCCCAGGTGCCGGCGAAGCGCGACATGGCAATGCCATAGAGCCCATAGTCGATGATCTCCTGGACCCCGGCCGGATTGAGGATCGGCACCATGGTGTCGACAAACAGGAACTCGGTCGCGTGCGCGTTGGTCGAGGATTCGGCCATGTGGTCGTCGCCCATCAGGGCGAGCACGCCGCCATGTCTTGACGAGCCGGCGAGATTGGCATGGCGGAAGACGTCGCCGGAGCGGTCGACGCCCGGTCCCTTGCCGTACCAGACCGAAAAGACGCCGTCATGCGTGCCCTCACCCAGCAATTCGGCCTGCTGCGATCCCCAGCAGGCGGTGGCTGCGAGTTCCTCGTTGAGGCCGGGCTGGAAGACGATGTCCGACTGGGCGAGCTGCTTCCTGGCCTTCCAAAGCTGCATGTCAAGGCCGCCGAGCGGCGAGCCGCGATAGCCGGAGACGAAGCCGGCGGTGTTCAGGCCAGCCCGGCGGTCGCGCTCGCGCTGCATCAAAAGCATGCGAATGACCGCCTGCGCGCCGGAAAGGAAGATGCGCTCCTTTCGCAGGTCGAACTTGTCGTCGAGCGCGACATCATGCAGCGTCATCAGGCATTTCCTCTGCGGAGGCCGCAGTTCGAGCGCAGCCAACGTCGGAGTTGGAGGCTGCAGTGTTTCTCCCCTTGCCGGGCAGGTCAAACAAAATCGAAGATGCCAGGCGAAGCGCAACAAACGATCCGTTCCACGCCCGATGCTGTAAGAAACGCGCGCCAATTGGTCCGTCAGCGCCAAGAAAATTCCGGCCGCGACCGATACCGGCGATGTTGCGTCAGCCGGCCTTCGAGCAGTCGGGCTTGGGAGCGCCCGGCAGCTTGCCGTCCGGATGGCCGGCAAGCTCTGGATTGGGCGTATAGAGCTGATCGATGACCAGCGGCCGGTCGGGCAGGACCGATTGGTCCTGCGTCGACATCAGCGTGGTGTCGATCTTCTG
Source organism: Mesorhizobium sp. WSM4845 (assembly GCF_055811455.1). Classification (NCBI taxonomy): domain Bacteria; kingdom Pseudomonadati; phylum Pseudomonadota; class Alphaproteobacteria; order Hyphomicrobiales; family Phyllobacteriaceae; genus Mesorhizobium; species Mesorhizobium sp. WSM4845. The sequence goes on along the minus strand of NZ_JBVVQA010000006.1, from coordinate 40,927 downwards.
GAGGATTGCACCGTTGGCATCCTTGATGCTGATCGAGATCGCATAGGGCTTGTCCTTGACGATGCAGGAAAGCGCCGGGCTCTCCAGCGACACCTTGCCGAGCTTCGGCCAGATTTTCTGTTCGACGATCAGTGGCTCGCCGCCTGCTGGGTTCTGGAAGCTGGCGACCGCAACCTGTCCTTCCTCCATAGGCTGCAGCGGCCTCAGCGTGACGACAAAGGTTGCCCTTGCGAGGCGATAATTGAAGACGACCAGCCTGCCGGAAATCTCGAACAATCTGCCTTCGCCGTCCTTGCCGGTATCGCGGCAGGCGCCGAGCGTTGCCGCGGCCACGAGCATGGCGCCGACAACGATCAGGCGCAAGATTTTCCTAGACATTGGCGGTCCCTCTGGCTGCCGTTCGGCGGCGATAGTGGCGACTTGCCTTCTGGCGGTTGCCGCACACCGCCATGTCGCACCAACGACGGCTGGAATTGCGGCTTCGGTCGAGAAACAACCAGCTGCAATTGGGGCAGATCCTCAGCCTTGCGACGGTGTCAGCCTGCAGCAGCGACAGTGCGGAAACCGCCAGTGCCGCCTCGAAGGCGATGGGCGTCGCCGGCTCGCCGAACGGCCGTCCCGGCGCACCGATCTCGGTGCGGCCGTCCGCGAGACCGTCGGCGCAGGCCTTCAGGAAGCCCGGTAGATCGCCTGTAGTGACCGCGCCCTTCGACACCGCACGACGAAACAGCCGGTCGGTCGTCTCGCGGATCGCCAGCACGACCGGCGCGATCTTGTCCGGGAACGGCGCTTCGAGCCGCCTGCCGCCAAGCTCGGCGGCGCGAAAGACGCTCGCCGCGTCGGCGAAACGGGCGATCTCCGCCGGATCTTTGAATCGGTCGAAGGTTTTCCGGGGATCGCCGCGCAGCACGACGGTATTCGCCGTGTCGAGCGCAAGAAGGCCGCCAGTGAAGCGGTGCGGGGTCCAGGAAACCGTCATGGGCGCCATTTCTAACCGATAAGCTGCGTTTGACAAGTTAGATTGCCGATGCAAATCTGCTCCGCACGGACGCGGTTCTCCGCGATCCAAGGACATTGGCATGCTCTATTTCTTCCAGCAGGTGCTGAACGGGCTGCATTCCGGCGCGCTCTATGCCCTGCTCGCCTTCGGCTATGTGCTGATCAACGGCATCCTGCACCGGACGAACCTCGCCTATGGGGCGCTGTTCGCCTTTTGCGGACAGACGATGATCCTCACCGCGGCCTTCGGCTATCAGGCCCTGTGGCTGACCCTGTTCGCGGCCGTCGCGCTCGGTATTGTCGCGGCGTTCCTGTATGCGGGGCTGATCAGCCATGTCCTGTCGCGCAGCATCTTCGAACCGCTGGCCGACCGCACGCCCAATGCGATCGTGGTGACGACGCTGGGCATATTGATGCTGCTGTCGGAGGCAAGCCGCATCGCCGCTGACACGCATGATCTGTGGCTGCCGCCAATGCTGGCCCAGCCCATCATTTTTGCGAACGGGGCCAACTTCAATGCCACCCTGACGCTTATCCAATTGCTCGACTGCGGGATCGTCGTGGCAACCATTGTGCTCGCCTCCTGGGCGTTCGCCCGCTCGAGTTTCGGCCGGCGCTGGCGCGCCGTGTCCGACGACCCCAAAGCCGCCGCCATGTGCGGCGTCGACGTGCGCGCGGTGTTTCGGCACGCGGTGCTCGCCGGCGGCCTTTGCGCGGCGCTGGCCGGTGTCCTCGCCGGCCTCTACTATGGCAACATCAGCTTCGGCTCCGGCCTGGTCTACGGGCTGAAAATCCTGTTCGTGACGGCGGTGGGCGGCTATCTCTCGCCGTTGCGGGCAGCACTTGGCGCTGCCGCTTTCGGCATGGCCGAATCGCTGTGGGCCGGCTATTTCCCGGTCGAGTGGCGCGACGCCTGGATGTATCTGTTCCTCGTCGCCATGCTGGTGCTGATCGGCGCCGGGCGAGACCAAAGCAAGATCGTCTGACTGCGCCAACCTGGGTAGCGTTTGCTGCAGACATCACTTTGATTTTTGCGCATGACCCCTTCCGCGGCTGTTTCGCCCCTTCCCCATCCCACAAGATTGTTTTACTCGGTCTGCCCTGTGTTGACCCGTCGGGCCACGCACGGCATACCGTTGGGCCACATCAAAGCGGCGGAAAACAAGCGGGAATCGGCGCGCCGCTAATTCTTTGAGTCACGCACCGTGCTTTCCGAAAATCGAGACCGATTTTCGGGCCGATGCGTAAAGGGAGGAATGTATGGCAGGGCTTCTCACTCTATCCAGAACCATTGACCGTGTGAACGAGTTCATCGGCAAATGGGTGTCGTGGCTGATCCTGCTGGCAGTGCTGGTCAGTGCCGCCAATGCGGTCATCCGAAAGACGTTCGACATGTCGTCGAACGCCTGGCTGGAACTGCAGTGGTATTTGTTCGGCGCCGCCTTCATGCTGGCCGCCGCCTACACGCTCAAGCAGAACGACCATATCCGCATCGACGTCGTCTACGGCATGTTCTCGCGCCGCGTGCAGCACTGGATCGACCTCTTCGGTCACCTCTTTTTCCTGATGCCGTTCGTCACGCTGATGGTGATCTATTTCGTTCCCTATGTGTCGCTGTCGTTTCGCAGCGGCGAAATGTCGAACAATTCGGGCGGGCTGATCATCTGGCCGGCGAAGGCGATCCTGCTGGCCGGCTTTTTCCTGCTCGCGCTGCAGGGCGTCTCGGAGATCATCAAGAAGATCGCCATCATGCGCGGCGACATGGACGATCCCACCCCGTTCATATCGGTGCATGAGCAGGCCGAACTCGAAGCCAAGGCGCTTGCCGAAGAGGTGCGCTCGTGATCGAGTTCATCGCCCAGAACATGGCGCCGATCATGTTCGCCTCGCTGGTCATCTTCCTGCTGATCGGCTACCCGGTCGCCTTCTCACTCGCCGCCAACGGCCTGCTGTTCTTCTTCATCGGTGTTGTGCTGTCACCCTATTCGGGCGGATCGATCAATCTCGCTTGGCCGCTGCTGCACGCGCTGCCGGACAATTTCTACGGCAGTCGGGTAATGTCGAACGACACGCTGCTGGCCATCCCGTTCTTCACCTTCATGGGCATCGTGCTCGAACGATCGGGTATGGCCGAGGACCTGCTCGATACGATCGGCCAATTGTTCGGGCCGATCCGCGGCGGCCTCGCCTATGCCGTGATCTTCGTCGGCGCGCTGCTTGCCGCAACCACGGGCGTGGTGGCTGCCTCCGTCATCGCCATGGGCCTGATCTCGCTGCCGATCATGCTGCGCTACGGCTATGACCGCCGTGTGGCATCCGGCGTCATCGCCGCGTCGGGCACGCTCGCCCAGATCATTCCGCCGTCGCTGGTGCTGATCGTTCTGGCCGACCAGCTCGGCCGCTCGGTCGGCGACATGTATGCGGGTGCGCTGATCCCGGGGATGGTTCTGACCGGCCTTTATACGATGTATATCGTGATCATGTCGATCATTCGGCCGAACTCGATGCCGGCGCTGCCACTTGAGGCCCGCACCCTCGGCCACGGTGTCCTGTCGCTGCTGGTCGCGGTGCTGGCGGCAATCGTGGTTTCCTACGCGGCCTATCGCTATCTGGCGCCCTCGCAGGGCCAAAACGCCGACATCCTCGGCGCCACCATCGGCGTGATCTCCATCTATGTCGTGGCAATCGCCGACCAGCGCCTGAAGATCAACATGATGTCGCGGCTGGCTCAGCAGGTGATCATAGTGCTGATCCCGCCACTGGCGCTGATCTTCCTGGTGTTGGGCACCATCTTCCTCGGCATCGCCACGCCGACCGAAGGCGGCGCCATGGGCGCTGTCGGCGCGCTGATCATGGCAGCGATGAAGGGGCGGCTGTCGCTGGACGTGATCAAGCAGGCGCTGGCGTCGACGACGCGGCTATCCTCCTTCGTGCTGTTCATCCTGATCGGCGCGCGAGTGTTCTCGCTCACTTTCTACGGTGTCAACGGCCATATCTGGGTCGAACACCTCCTGACATCGCTGCCGGGCGGCGAGATCGGTTTCCTGATCGGCGTCAACATCCTCGTCTTCCTGCTCGCCTTCTTCCTCGATTTCTTCGAGCTCGCCTTCATCATCGTGCCGCTTTTGGCGCCGGCCGCCGACAAGCTCGGAATCGACCTGATCTGGTTCGGCGTGCTGCTCGGCGTCAACATGCAGACCAGCTTCATGCACCCGCCATTCGGCTTCGCGCTGTTCTACCTGCGTTCGGTCGCCGCCCGGGTGCCCTATCTCGATCGCCTCACCGGCAAAAAGATCGCGCCGGTAACCACCGGCCAGATCTATTGGGGGGCGGTGCCCTTCGTTTGCATCCAGGTGATCATGATCGGCTTGACCATCGCCTTCCCGCAAATGGTGATGCACTACAAGGGCACGGCAGCGGACCCGGGCACGATCGACTACCAGGTGCCGGAAACGCCGAGCCTGTCGCCGCTCGGCGTTCCGCCTGCGGATGGCGGCACGGCGCCGACTGCGCCTGCACCGGATCTGTCGCAGCCGCCGAATTTCGGTGAAACGCCGGCTGCCAAGCCGGCAGCGCCAGCGCCCAATCTGTCCCAACCACCGAGTTTCAATTGACGCCGGAGGCTCTACAGACATGAAAGCGGTGCGGCTGGAGGGCGTCGGCAGCATCGCCCTTCGGGAGGTCGACAAGCCCGTGGCCGGGCCGGACGATCTCCTGGTACGGATCGAGGCCTGCGGCGTCTGCGGCACCGACCGGCATCTTTTCCATGGCGAATTTCCCTGTACGCCGCCGGTGACGCTCGGACATGAATTCTCCGGGATCGTCGAGGCGATTGGAACCGCCGTGTCCGGCTTTTCGGTCGGCGATCGCGTCACCGGCGATCCCAACATCGCCTGCGGGCACTGTCCGCACTGCCACGCCGGTCGCATCAATCTGTGCCATAATCTGGTTGCCATCGGCATCCGCCGCGACGGCGGCTTCGCCGAATATGTCGTGCTGCCTCAGAAGCAGGCCTTCCTCCTCCCGAAAGACCTGAGGCCGACGCATGGCGCGTTCTGCGAGCCGCTTGGCTGCTGCCTGCATGGCGTGGACCTGGCGCAGATCAGACCCGGCTCCTCGGTCGCCGTGCTTGGCGGCGGCGTGATCGGCCTGCTCACCGTGCAACTGGCGAGGCTTGCCGGCGCGACGACAATCATCCTGTCGACGCGCCAGGCCTCGCGGCGTGCCCTTGCAGAAGAATTGGGCGCAACAGCGACGGTCGATCCAACCGCTTGCGACATCATCGACACGGTCGTCGGTCCGTCGGGCCTCCTGCCGGGTGGTGTCGATGTGGTGTTCGAATGTGCCGGCGTAAGGGACACGGTCGAGCAATCGATGCGGCTCGCCAGGGCCGGTGGCACGGTTGTCGTCGTCGGCGTGATGCCTCAAGGCATGAAGGCCGAATTCGAGCCTTTCGACCTGTTGTTCCGGGAATTGAGGGTGCTGGGGTCGTTCCTCAATCCGTTTACGCATCGCCGGGCTGCCAATCTCATCGCCTCGGGTGCGATCGAGATCGACAAGCTCATCTCCCGGCAGGTGACGCTTGAGGATGCGGCTGCGGTGATCGCCAATCCGCCTGCGCCAGGCGAGGTCAAGGTGCTGGTGGTACCGGGCTGATCAGCAAATAGAATCGCTTCGGGGGGGGCCCCCCGCCCGCCGCCGGCTGGGCGGCCAACAGTTGTGTTTTTTTGTGGGGCGTGGGGGGGGAGCGGGAGGTGTTGTGAGGGTTTGTTGGTGGACG
>NZ_JBVVQA010000006.1:0-35138 GCF_055811455.1 Mesorhizobium sp. WSM4845 | reverse complement strand
GCGCCCCCCCCCCCCCCCCCCGCCGGGGGGGGGGGGGCGGGGCCCCCCCCCCCCCCCCCACAACCCCCCCCCCCCCCCCCCCCCCCCCCCCCCCCCCCCCCCCCCCCCCCCCCGAAACTGTTGTCAGAGTTTGCCGCTGCGCTGCTGGACCATCATGAAGGTGTCGTAGTTGTACTCGGCCACCTGCGCCCAGAGATAGTGCTCCTTGCGGAACGCCTTGATCGAGTCCCATATCTTCTTGAACGGCGCGTTCGAGGCTTCCATCTCGGCATAGACCTCGTTTGCCTTTTCGGAGCAGGCTGCCAGGATTTCCGGGCTGAACGGGCGCAATTTGGCGCCCGCGGACACCAGTCGCCTCACGGCCGCCGGATTCAGAAAGTCGTATTTCTGCAGCATGTTGGCGTCGGCGGCCTGCGCGGCGGTGCGCACCAGCGCCTTGTAGGCCGGCGAAAGCTCCTCGTATTTCGCCTTGTTGAACATCAGATGGACGGTCGGCCCGCCTTCCCACCAGCCGGGATAATAATAATTGGGCGCGACCTTGTAGAACCCGAGCTTCTCATCGTCATAAGGGCCGACCCATTCGGCGGCGTCGATGGTGCCTTTCTCCAGCGCTGGATATATATCGCCGCCGGCGATCTGCTGCGGCACGACGCCGAGCCTTTCCACCACTTTGCCGGCAAAGCCACCGATGCGCATCTTGAGTCCCGAAAGGTCAGCGACGGTGTTGATCTCCTTGCGGAACCAGCCGCCCATCTGCACGCCGGTGTTGCCGCCCGGCAGGCCAAAAAGGCCCTGCGTGGCGAGAAACTCGTTGAACAGGTCGATGCCGCCGCCGTGGTAATGCCAGGCATTGATGCCGCGCGCGTTGAGCGAGAACGGAACCGCGGCACCTAGTGCCCATGTCGGGTCCTTGCCCCAATAATAATATGCCACCGTATGGCAGGCCTCGACGGTGCCGGCGGTGGTGGCGTCCGCGGCCTGCAGGCCGGGCACCAGTTCACCAGCGGCGAAGACCTGGACCTGGAAGTTGCCGTCGGTCGCCTCCGAAAGCATCCTGGAAAAGACCTCGGCGCCACCATAGATCGTATCGAGGGATTTCGGGAAGGACGACGCCAGGCGCCATGTCACTTTCGGATTGGTTTGGGCGATAGCCGGCGCGGCAAGCGCCGCCGTAGCCGCCGCAGCGCCGACACCGGTCACACCGGCCTTGCGGATGAATGATCGACGATCCATGAAGTCCTCCCTATTGGATCAACAGACCGACGTTCGGGAGATGCTCTGTGCCCCGGATCGGCTTCGCGGCAAACAATACACGGGCAAGAAGTCGAGTCCAGCCATGGGAGCCGGTTTTGCCGGCGGCGTTTTCGCGAAATACGCGGGCGCGAACACGCCTCCTGCAACTTAAGTCTAACGCCCTTTCCGTGGCTCATGCGAGATGCCGAACTTGTCATGGCAAAGCGCCGTCGGATCGCCTATTTTAAAAGACAGAACATATCCTTGCACTGAATGGACCCGGATCAAAAATGCAGCAGCCGCTAGTCGCCATATCGACCGATGTCCGCCAGTTCGACAACTACACCTGGCATGCCGCTCCGCAGCAATATCTGGAGGCGGCGCTTTCGGCGGCCGGCGTGTTCCCGGTGCTGGTGCCGTCCTTCGGCGACCGGCTCGATTTCGATGAACTCCTGTCATCGGTCGACGGCGTCATGATCACCGGCTCGAAGTCCAATGTTCATCCCTCGCTCTATGGCGGCGATGCCAGCGAAGCCAACGGCCCCTACGATCCTGCCCGCGACGCCACGACGCTGCCGCTGATCCGCAAGGCAGTGGAGCGCGGCGTGCCGCTGCTCGCCATCTGCCGCGGCATCCAGGAGATGAATGTGGCGCTGGGCGGCACGCTGGCCACAGAAATCCAGGAGCGCGAGGGATCGCTGGATCATCGCGCACCGGCGAGCGACAATCAAGACGAACGCTTCGCCATCCGCCAGACCATTTCGATCAAGCCCGGAAGCTGCCTCGCCGACATGTTCGGGGCAGGCGACATCATAGTCAATTCGGTGCACCGCCAGGCCATCGACCGGCTCGGCCCGAAGCTGCAGATAGAGGCGGTAGCCAGCGACGGCACGGTCGAGGCGGTTTCGGTGCGCGACGCCCGTGCTTTCGCCGTCGGCGTCCAGTGGCATCCCGAATACTGGGTCAAGTCGGACAGCGTCTCAGCAAGGATATTCCGCGCCTTCGGCGACGCGGTGCGCCTGCACGCCGCGGCGAAATCCGGCGCGTGGGCCGCCGCGGAATAGTTCGTCGGACGTCAACGTCAATCGCTGCCGGCCGCCAGCGACAGCAGCGGCAGGGCTGGTGCGTAGGATTCATAACCGTCGCCGTCGGCGACGCCGAAAGTGACGATCGGGTCGATGCCGTTCGCGCTGAAGGTGACCGTGCCGTCATCCTGCTCACGCCAGAATTTCGCGCGCTCGATGCCGGGCAAGACACGGTGGCAATTCGCAGTGACCGTCAACAGCGACAGGCCATGCGCAACCTCAGTGCCGCGCTTGACCGCGCAGGACGCTTCGTCGCCATTGGCCACCAGCCGGTAGTCGCCGGGCGACTGCGCTGACTCATCGGCTGTGCGGCCTTCGCCTCCGCCGCTGTGAAACAGCTGAACGCTGCCGAACAGCGCGACCACCGCTATCAATGCAGCAAGTGCTTTCATCTGCGTTCTCCGGGTGTTTGGCGATAGATAAAGATGATTTCAAAGCGTTAAACCGTGGTTAACAAATAGGAAAGCGTGCCGCTCAGCTGCGCGCCTTGAGCTTTTCCGTTTCCGGCACCGGCGTCAACGCCCTCCCCTTCGAAAACCAGGAAATCAGATTGTCGACGCACAGATCGGCCATGGCGCGGCGGGTATGTTCCGAAGCCGAGCCGACATGCGGCAAAAGTGAAGTGTTGGGGGCGGCGAGCAGCGCCGGCGGCACGTTCGGCTCGTCAGCGAAGACGTCGAGCCCGGCAGCGGCGATGGTGCCGCCGGCAAGCGCCGCGGCAAGAGCTGCCTCGTCGATCGTGCTGCCGCGACCGATGTTGACGAAGACGCCATTCGGGCCGAGCGCCGACAGGATCTCGACGTTGACCGCCTTTTCCGTCGAGGCGCCGCCGGGCGCCACCGAGATCAGCGTATCGACCGCCTCGGCAAGGCCTTTCAGCGTGCCGTGGTATTCGTAGGGCAAGCCTTCGACCTGGCGCCGGTTATGGTAGGCGATCGGCAGCCCAAAGGCCTCCAGCCGGCGCGCAATGGCGAGACCGATGCGGCCCATGCCGAAAATACCGACACGACGGCCGCGCAAGGTCAGCCGGCTTAGCGGATAGTTGCCATTGCGTGCCCAACTGCCGTCGCGCAGCCAGGTCTCGGCGCGCGGCAGCTCGCGGACGGTGTTGATCAAAAGCCCGATCGCCGTATCGGCGACCTCCTCGGTCAGCACATCCGGCGTGTTGGTGACCATGACGCCGCGCTGCGCTGCGTGACGGGCATCGACCGAATCATAGCCGACGCCGAAATTGGCGATGATCTCGAGATTCGGCAGCGCGTCGATGAGGGCTGCGTTGATCCCGCCAAAGGCGGCAATGCCGCGCACCGTCCGGCGCATCTCGTCGGTGACCAGCGACGCATCAGGCCGTTCGATCCAGGCACGGCTGAACGTCCGGTCGATGCGGCCGACCGCGTGGTCGTTGAATTGGCCCGGCACCAGAATGGCGACTGCTTGCTGCTGTTCGGCTTTTGTCATGCACGTTCCACTGGTTTGCCGGTCGACTGGCGCACATGCAGTTCCGGCTTGATCAGTTCCTGCGACGGTCGCACCATCTGCCCATTGAGCTTGTCGAGCAGCGCGCTGGCGGCGCGGCGGCCAACTTCACGCTGGCCATTCCACACGGTGGTCAGCGCCGGCGTTGCGATCGCTGCTTCCTCGAGATCGTCGTAGCCGGTCACGGATATGTCAATGCCCGGCACGAGTCCGGCGCGTGCAATGCCGTTCATCAGGCCGATGGCGACGAGGTCGTTCCAGCAGCAGGCCGCGGTCGGCTTGTCCTTCAGCGCCAGGAACTGCCCGGCGGCCTCGAAGCCAGCCTGTTTGGTGCGCGGGCCGGGAATGCGCCAGGACGGCCTGACCTCCAGCCCTGCCGCCTCCATGGCGTTGAGATAGCCTTGGTAGCGGTCGCGGCCGGTCGAGGTCTGGTCGGTGCCGCCGATCATGGCGATGCGTTTATGGCCGAGCGAGATCAGATGGTTGGTGGCTAGCCCGGTGCCATAGGCATCGTCGCCACGAAACACCGGCACGTCAGCGCCTTCGACGGTGCGTGCGATCAGCACCGCCGGCAGGCCGTTTTCCTCGGCCATGAAGATGTCTTCGGGCGGCGTGCCGATGGCCGGCGACATGATGACGCCGTCGGCGCCAAGCTGCAGCAGCGTGTCGATGAAGGTGCGCTGCTTTTCGAGCTGGTCGTAATGGTTCGACAGGATGAAGGTCTGCCGGCTGCGGTCGAGCTCGCTTTCGATCGAGCGCAGGATCTCGGCGAAGAAAGGATTCATGATGTCGTGGACGACGACGCCGACGATACCCGAACGCGAGGTGCGCAGGCTGGCGGCGCGGCGATTGTAGATATAGCCGATGGCGCGGGCATGTTCCTTGATGCGATCGCGGGTGTTTCCAGCAACCAGCGGGCTGTCGCGCAGGGCCAGCGAGACCGTGGCCGTGGACACACCGAGCGCATCCGCGATCGTCGAAAGCTTGATCTTCTGTGCCAGCGCCTTGCGCTCCCCCGACGATCCAGAGCTGATCCATGATCTCCAGCGAAACCGGATGCCCGTTTTCGGGATCATGGTCTAAACAGTTTAAACGCGGCCTTATGCCACCCTTCCGAAACAAATCAAAGTTTTTTTGCCAGCGAATCCACCTCGACGTCGAGGGCAGCGCGGTTGCGCACGCGAAGCCGGTGCTCGCGATGAATGATATAAAAGCCGCTGGCGACGATGACGAGCACCTAGGACACCGAGCGTCAACAGGATGAACCAGTGTCGATATGCATCAGGGATGCATGCGGGCACCTTTGGTGATCTTGTCGACAAGCTTCTTTTCGGCGCGCAGCGCGATTCCGACGACCTTGGCATCGTCGGGTGCGAATTCGGCAAAGACGGCGCGGTTCGCCGCGTCGTGGCCGGTCGAAAACATTTCGTCGACGTAGAGCGAGGTCGTCACACCGCGCTTCAGCGCCGCCGGTGGATCGCAGTGAGCGTCGAGCGTTCGGCCGAAAGCACGATGATCGGCTGGATCGAGAGCGGATTATAGATATTGCCGGCGCGGTCGCGATAGGGTTCGCCTATGATGTCGCTATACTGCGCGACGATGCCGCTGGTCAGGAACGCGGTTACGTTGAGCTTTTGCCAGACGGGAAGGTTATCCTGCAGCACGATTGCAAATTTCGTGTCGAACATGAGACATTTGCCATTCGAGGTTTGTGAATGAAGCGATGTCACACGGTCTAGATGGCGAGGCCTTTCAGGGTCTTGGACGTTTGTGCGTTGACGCGGCTGAGAACTGCGTCATCTCGGCGCCCGATTGCGTCGGAATGGAGCGTATCGAGGCCCGGTTCCACGGCAGCGCCTTCGATCTCCATCGTCACGATACCTACGCCATCGGCGTGACGCTGCATGGCGTCCAGACTTTCCGGTATCGCGGCGCGACGCATCAGAGCCTGCCCGGCCAGATTATCGTGCTCCATCCCGACGAATTGCACGATGGCGGCGCCGGCACTGAAGACGGTTTGCGTTACAGGATGCTTTATCTGGAGCCGTCCATCGTGCTGGACTGCCTCGATCAGACAGGCGCATCGCTGCCTTTCGTCAGGAATGCCGTGGTGACGGATCCTGTTTTCCGCACGCGGCTGCTTTCGGCGCTGGGGCCGTTGGACCAGAAGCTGGACGATCTGTTTGTCGCCGACTTCGTTGCGCAATTGATGCAAAGCCTGGCACGGCATTCAGGCCTGCCGGCGAAACCGATCCCAAGGACAGCGTGGCGGGCTGTCAGCCTGGCACGCGACTATCTGGAAGAAAATGTTTTCCGTACCGTCCGTTCCGAGGAACTGGAGGCGATCACTGGGCTCGATCGTTATGCCCTGTCGCGGCATTTCCGTGCCGCTTTCTCCACCAGTCCGCACCGCTTTCTCTTGATGCGCCGGCTTCAGCGAGCACGCCGCATGATCGAGGCGAGCGAGTCATTGGCGCAGATCGCAATAGCGGCCGGTTTCAACGACCAAAGTCATTTCAGCAGGCACTTCAAGAAGGCGTTCGGTGTCACGCCGGGCCGCTGGTCGGCATTGGTGCATGGATCGTCAGCAGCCGCTGCCTGATGGCGTCAGCCGCGGATCATTCGTCGGCGTCGATCTCGTCATCGACGAGAACCATCTCTCCGTTCGAGAGGTTCGCCTCAACGCGGGCGAGCAGCTTGAACAGCGCCTTCTGGTCCTTTTTATCGAGCCCCTTCAGCGCCTGCTTCTCGGTCTTCTTCACCGATTTCTCGATGGCATGAATGATTTCGCGGCCAGTGTCGGTCAGAAAGATATGGGCTTGGCGGGCATCGGCGGAGGAAGCGCGTTTTTCCAGAAAGCCCTGCGCCTGCAGCCGGTTGATGGTCTTGGTGATGGTCGGCGGGCGAACACCGAGGCGACCGGCAAGATTGCCGGGCGTCTGCCCGTCCTCACGGTCGAGCGCCAGCATGATCTGGTCCTGGCCGGCATAGAAGCCGTGCGCCAAAAGCCGCGCGGCGAGTGCCGTACGCGCCAGCCGCGCCGCCGAATGCAGCCGGCTCATTGTCGCAGTCTTGTCCGCCTTGGCCATGGTTATCCCTCTTCGGCCCAACCGGTGTGGACAGCATAGAGGCAGCCGCCCGGTTAGCAATGGACGATCAAAAGATCCGGCTTTGCAAAACAGCTTTGCCGGCAAGCGATGTGGTGTCCGCCGTGGCTAATGCCAGATGTTTATTTCAGTTAGATGACAAACGAGTTTTCAGCGCAGGTGGACGGGTTCGGCAGGAGCGCCGCACCGATGCGGGTCTCAATCAGCCCCTCACCGCGACGATCATCAAGGCCTGGTAGGCGTCCGCCACCTCGCGCAGCGCCGCCTGCGAAAGCGGCCCGGCGCGCCGCGCGATACCGTCCCTGGCGTTCGACGTATCCCGCTTGCCGGACCGGTCGGTGTAGGGCGCGACAGTGGTGAATATCTGTTCGCTCAGGCCGTCGGGGAAAAACAGCTGGCCGATCATCACCGAATTGTCGTTGGGGAAGACTTTGAAATGGATGTGGGTGGTGCGGCCGCGATACCAGCCGGGATAGATGGTGGCGAACGAGACGATGCCGCTGTCATCGGTCTCTTGCCAACCGCGCAGAAAACTCTGGCCTGACGTATCGACATCCTGGCCGTCGCCTTGTCCCGGATAGCCTGAATAATGGCCTTGCGCGTCGCAATGCCAGATATCGACCCGCGCGCCGGCAAGCGGCCGGCAGCCTGCGTCGATGACCTGCAGCCGCAGATTGAGGGCAATGCCCGCTTTGCCTTCGGTTATATCGGCGCGTTCGAGCTTCGGGTCGAAATAGAACGGGCCCTCGGTCGCTTCCGGTGTGATCGCGCAGACGCCGGCGCCGCTATCGAACAGGGCAAGCCCGGCATAGGGCGAGGCCTGCTGCGCCAGCGCGATGCCCGGTAGAAAGACACCGCCGACCGCGCTAACGGCAATGAGGCCAAGCGCCTGGCGCCGGCTCAACGGCAAGGAGGACGGTTTGTCGGACTTCCGGCGCCTCTTTTTGGTTTCTGTCGAGCAAGCTGGCTTGGTCTTATCTAGTCAGTGAGGCCAGCCAACGCCAATGGAAACCCAGCAATGTTGGGAAAACCCGGCAATGTTGGCGACCTGTTTGGCCCATCGGTTGCGACGTGCAAAAGCAGGGCGTGCATCCTATATGGAGCCAACAATCCTTTTCGAGGCCCAACATGAGCGATGCACAGACGATACAAATCCCCGTAACCGTTCTCACCGGCTATCTTGGCGCCGGCAAGACGACGCTGCTAAACCGCATCCTTTCGGAAAGCCACGGCAAGCGCTACGCCGTCATCGTCAATGAGTTCGGTGAGATCGGCATCGACAACGAGTTGATCGTGGAATCCGACGAGGAAATCTACGAGATGAACAATGGTTGCGTCTGCTGCACGGTGCGCGGCGACCTGATCCGCGTCGTCGAGGGCTTGATGCGTCGGCCAGGCCGCTTCGACGCCATCGTGATCGAGACGACCGGCCTCGCCGATCCGGTGCCGGTGGCGCAGACCTTCTTCATGGACGACGACGTGCGCTCCAAGACCAGGCTCGACGCGGTGGTGGCGCTGGTCGACGCCAAGCACCTGCCGTTGCGGCTGAGGGATTCCCGCGAAGCCGAGGACCAGATCGCCTTTGCCGATGTCGTCGTGCTAAACAAGACCGATCTCGTCACGCCGGACGAACTGAGCAAGGTCGAGGCGACGATCCGCGCGATCAACCCGGCGGCCCGGATCCATCGCACCACGCGCGCCGGCGTGGCGCTGTCCGAGGTGCTCGACCGCGGCGCCTTCGACCTTTCCCGGGCGCTGGAGAACGATCCGCATTTCCTTGAGGCGCGTGACGACCACGACCATCATGACCATGACCATGACCATGACCATGATCATGATCATCACGATCATGACGGGCATCATCACCATGATCACGCGCACCCGTCCGATATCCATGACGTGACGGTGCAGTCGGTGTCTCTGCGGGGCGGCGAGATGGACCCGAAAAAATTCTTCCCCTGGATCGAGAAGATCACCCAGATGGAAGGCCCTAACATCCTGCGTCTGAAAGGGATCATCGCACTTAAAGGCGATGACGAGCGCTACGTCATTCAGGGCGTGCACATGATCATCGAGGGCGACCATCAGCGCGCCTGGAAGGACGGCGAGAAGCACGAGAGCCGGCTGGTGTTCATCGGCCGCGAGCTCGACGCCGAGCGGCTGAAGAAGAGTTTTGATGCCTGCCAGGCGGCTTGATTTCTAGGCCTTATAACGCTAGCGCTGCCGCTTCTCTCCTTCTCCCCTTGTGGGAGAGGGTGGCCGAGCGAAGCTCGGTCGGATGAGGGGGTGTTCCAGCTTGGCAACGACGGCATTCCGTCCAGCACCCCTCAACCGTCTTGGCGCTGCGCGCCAATCCACCTTCTCCCACAAGGGGAGAGGGAGAGCTGCACATACCGGCGCTGGCCGCTCCCGCGCGGGTAGACCACCAGCCGAAATCTCGAATGGAATCTCCCATGCCGACAGTCGCCCCGCTTGATCTCCAGGGACATTGCATCGCCGCCGCCTTCCTTGGCGACGTGCCGCATTTCGCGCTGGCCGACGGCACGATCCATCGGCTGGACCATGGCCACAAGACGGCGCTGGCCAATGACGGGCTTCTCGCCGCCTTGCACGATGCGGCCAACGACAGGCTGATCACCGGCGGCGAGGACGGCAAGATTTTTTCCGTTACCGCCGGCGGCAATGCGGCAGAATTGGCAAGCGCCGGGAAGAAATGGATCACCAGCGTCGCCGCCGGACCACAAGGCGCTGTCGCCTATGCCTCGGGCAAGATCGCCTTCGTGCGTTTCACCGACGGCAAGACCAAGGAATTCCTGCATCCGCGTTCGGTCGAGGGGCTGGCGTTCTCGCCCAAGGGGATGCGCTTCGGCGTCGCCCGCTACAATGGCGCGACGCTGCATTTCCCGGCGGCGAACGGCAAGCCGGTCGAGCTGGAATGGGCCGGCGCCCATACCGGCATCACCTTCTCGCCTGATGGCGCCTTCCTCGTCACCACCATGCAGGAGAACGCGCTGCATGGCTGGAAGCTCGCCGATGGCAAGCACATGCGGATGAGCGGCTATCCCGGCAAGGTCAAAAGCCTGTCGTGGAGCGCCAAGGGAAAATGGCTGGCCAGTTCCGGAGCCCCGGCGGCGATCGTCTGGCCGTTTTCGGGCAAGGACGGGCCGATGGGCAAGGCGCCGCTGGAACTCGGCACGCGCGGCAACGCCATGGTGACCTCGGTCGCCTGCCATCCGAGCCAGGATGTCGTCGCCGTCGGCTATGACGACGGCATGGTGATGGCGGTGCGTTTCGCGGACGCCAAGGAGGTGCTTCTGCGCCGACCGGGCAAGGGCGCCATTACCTCGATGATGTGGGACAAGGAGGAACGCCGCGTCGCCTTCGGCAGCGCCGCCGGCGACTGCGGCGTCATCGATATCTCGGCCTAGGGCCGTAGGGGAGTAGGGCAGTAAGGGAGTAGGAACACATTCCCCTATTGCCCTCTGTCACTGAACCGCGCGGCCAATTGCGGTTCCGGCCGCCGATTGGCTAGAGTGACGCATGAGGGGGTATTCATGCATACAATCGACCATTCAAAGATGGCGATCGGTGGCATCAGCACTGCTCGCATCGCGGATCTGCGCGAGACCGAGGCCGAAGCCTTCCGCAAGGCAAGGCCGAAATCGGCAGCCAAGGTCGGCAACGGCCTGCCGGGTTTCTTCGGCGGCGTGCCGATGCACTGGATGAACGACTGGCCGACGCCGTTCCCGATAATGGTCGACAGCGCCAGAGGCGCCACTATCACTGACATCGACGGCAATCGGCTCGATGATTTCTGCCTCGGCGACACCGGCTCGATGTTCGGCCACTCGCCGCCGCCGGTCGCCCACGCCATCCGTAGGCAGGCCGGACGCGGCCTGACCTACATGCTGCCTTCGGAAGATGCACTCGCCATCGGCCCGCTGCTGCAACAGCACTTCGGCCTGCCGTTCTGGCAGATTGCGACAACGGCGACCGATGCCAACCGCTTCGCGCTGCGCGTCGCCCGCGCCATCACCGGCCGGGGCAAGATCCTGGTCTTCAACGGCTGCTATCACGGCTCGGTCGACGAGACGATGGTGCGTCTGGTCGGCGGCAGACCGGCCAACCGGCCAGGACTGGCCGGCGAATTCCGCGACCTGACCCGGGCGACCGATGTCGTCGAGTTCAACGATGTGCCGGCGCTTGAGACAGCACTCCGGGACCAGCAAATCGCCTGTGTCGTCACCGAGCCGGTGCTGACCAATTCCTGCATGGTGCTGCCCGATCCCGGCTTCCACAACGCGCTGCGGCGTCTCACCCGCGCCGCTGGCACCCTGCTTCTGATCGACGAGACGCACACGATCTCGACCGGTCCCGGCGGCTACACCAGGAAACATGGCCTGGAGCCGGACCTGTTCGTGCTCGGCAAGCCAATCGCCGGCGGCGTGCCAGCCAGCGTCTGGGGCATGAGCGAGGGCGTCGCCACCCGCTATGCCGACTATGTCAGGACCAAGGAACCAGGCTATTCCGGCATGGGCACGACGCTCTCGGCCAATCCGCTGCAGTTCGCAGCGATGCGCGCCACGCTCGAAGAGGTGATGACCGACGAGAACTATAGCCATATGGACCATCTGGCGCGGCGGCTCGACGCCGGGCTGACCGCCGTCATCGACCGTTACCGCCTGCCTTGGCATGTTGCCCGAGTCGGCGCCCGCGTCGAGTTCATCTGCGCACCCGGCCCGCTGAGGAATGGCGGCGAGGCGGAAGCAGCGCACGCACCGGCGCTCGAAGCGGCTGTCCATGTCGCGCTGGTCAATCGCGGCGTGCTGATCGCGCCGTTCCACAACATGATGCTGATCTCGCCGGCGACCAGCGCGGCCCAAGTGAACCGCCTGATCGCCGCCTTCGGCGCGGTTGCGGCAAGGCTCGCGGCATGAGACAAGCTTGCACATGAGAGAAGCGCACAAGCAAACTTTGAACGCCATCATCGCCTCCCCTTCGGGCTCAACGCCCGCCGAGGCGCATACCTTTCTCGACGCCCATCCCGAGATCGAAGCGTTCGACATCGTGCTGACCGATGCCAATGGCGTCGGGCGTGGCAAGATCGTGCGCCGGCACGAGTTGATGAGCATCTTCGAGGGCGGCAGGCATATGCCGATCTCGATCCTCGGCCTCGACATCACCGGCGAGGACGTGCACGAGACCGGACTGATCTGGACGACGGGCGACGGCGACCTGCGGGCATGGCCGATCCCCGGCACGCTGGTGCCGCTGTTCGGCACACAGCCGCCGCGCGGCCAGGTGCTGATGGCGATGTACCATCTCGATGGCCAGCCGATGTCCTCCGACCCGCGCCTGGCGTTGGGCCGTCAGGTGGAGATACTGGCGGCCAAGGGCCTGCATCCGGCCGGCGCCTTCGAGCTCGAATTCTTCCTGCTTGCCAACGAGCGCGACGCCGACGGCAAGGTGCAGCCGGCGCACGCGGTGCTCGACGGCCGCCGCTCGGCCAAGACAGAGGTCTATTCCGTCGACCATCTGCACGGCATGGAGCCGCTGTTTTCCGATATCTATGCCGCGGCCAGGGTGCAAGGCATCCCGGCCGAGACGGTCATTTCCGAATATGCGCCCGGCCAGTACGAACTGACGCTTAACTATCGCAAGGACGTGATGCGGGCCGCCGACGACCTCGTCATGCTGAAGCGGCTGGTGCGGGCGCAGGCGCGCCGCCACGGCGTCACTGCCTGCTTCATGGCCAAGCCGATCGAGAAATACGCCGGCTCCGGCATGCATTTCCATGTCTCGCTGCAGGACAAGGCCGGCAACAACGTCTTTGCCGAAGCCAGCGGCGAGAACTGGTCCTTGCCGCTGCTGCGCGGACTGGGCGGCCTCATCCAGACCATGGCCGAATCGATGCTGGTGTTTGCACCGCACGCCAATTCATGGCGGCGTTTCGTTTCGCAATCCTATGCGCCGGTGGCGCCGACCTGGGGGGTCAACAACCGCTCGGTGGCATTGCGCGTGCCGGCTGGCGACGCGAAAAACCGGCGCATCGAGCACCGGCCGTCGGGCGTCGACGCCAACCCCTATCTGGTGGCGGCAACCGTGCTGGCCGGCATCGTCAAGGGTCTCGATGAGGGCCTCGATCCAGGCCCCGAAACCACCGGCAATGGCTACGAATCAGCAATCACGCGCACCACCATGCCGGTGGACTGGCGCGCCGCGATCGAGGCGGCAAGGGCCTCGACATTCCTCAAAGCGGCGCTGGGGGAAGACCTGCACCGAACATTCGTGGCGATCAAGCAATCCGAATATCTGCGGGTGGCGCGCACGGTCAGCGAACTGGATTATCATCTCTATCTGCACGAGGTGTGAGGCATCGCATCGCCGGTCATTCGCCCAGCGAAAGCCGGGTCCCGGCTATTTGAAGGAACCTTTCTGGGGCTTCGCTCATTCCGCATCTGATCGCAGCAGCGGGCAAGGCCGCATAAGCCATGATCGCCAGGATGCAGACAAATTCTCCACACCACGCCAAGGTGCAGGCAAGACGCTGGCCCAAGCCTGAATTGCCTGAGACGGCAGAAGACGATGGCGCAAGCACCATTCCCGAACTCAGCGAAGTGGCGAAGGCCTGTCGCCGCTGCCCGCTGTGGCGCAACGCAACGCAGACCGTGTTCGGCGAAGGGCCTGACAAGGCCAAGGTGGTTTTCGTCGGTGAACAGCCAGGCGACCAGGAGGATCTGGCCGGCAAACCTTTCGTCGGTCCGGCCGGAAAAGTCTTCGACGCCATCCTGGACGATGCCGGCGTCGACCGGCTGAAAGTCTATGTCACCAATGCGGTCAAGCATTTCAAGTTCGAGCCGCGCGGCAAGCGGCGCATCCACTCGAAGCCAAATACCGGCGAGGTACAGGCCTGCCGCTGGTGGCTCGACAGGGAGCTCGATCTGATCAAGCCCAATCTGGCGGTGGCGCTCGGCGCAACGGCGGCGCAGTCACTGCTCGGGAAGGTCGTGCCGATCATGAAGATGCGCGGCGCGGTCGTGGATCGGGACGATGGCTTGCCTGTGTTCGTCACCATCCACCCGTCCTTCATCCTGCGTATTCGCGAGCCGGCGGACAAGCAGGCCGAACGCGAGCGGTTCCTGCAGGACATGAAGGCAGTGAAAAAGCTGATGGTCGCCTGACCCCTATCTGATCAGGATTGCCCTCAAATCATTGACGTTCGTCCCGGTCGGGCCGGGCACGAAGAGATCGCCGACGGCGTTGAATGCCGTCCAGGCATTGTTGCCCGCAAGCATCGCCTTGGCATCGACGCCTGCCGCCCGCATCCGCGACACCGTCGAGCCGTCGGCAAAGGCGCCGGCATTGTCCTGCGAACCGTCGATGCCATCGGTGTCAGCGGCCAGTGCATGGGCACCCTCCATGCCGCTGATGCCGATGGCGAAGGCAAGCAGAAACTCGGTGTTACGACCGCCCTTGCCCTTCGCCCGCACGGTCACCGTCGTCTCACCGCCTGATAGAATCAGCACGGGCTTCGGGAAAGGCCGGTTGCGCGTCGCGACTTCACGGGCGATTGCCGCATGGACACCCCCAACTTCGCGCGCTTCGCCCTCGATGGAATCGGAGAGGATGGCCGCCTCGATGCCATGGCGCCTGGCTTCGGCCGCAGCCGCTTCCAGCGAGACGCCGGCCGAGGCGATCAGATGCACTTCGTTGCGGGAAAAACGCGGATCATCGACGCGCGGCGCATCGGCGGCCGGCGAATTGATATGCGCCATCACGGCAGCCGGCAGTTTCATGCCATAGGCGGCGATCGATGCCAGCGCCTCTTGGCGGTTGCCGGAATCGGGAACGGTCGGGCCGGAAGCGACAAGCGCCGGATTGTCGCCGGGAATGTCGGAGACGACCAGCGACACCAGCTTTGCCGGATAGGCAGCTGCCGCCAGCCTGCCGCCCTTGATGGTGGAAACATGCTTGCGGATTGTGTTCATGGCGGCGATCGGCGCGCCGGAGGCGAGCAGCGCCTCGTTGACGGCGATCTCGTCAGCCAGCGACAGACCTTCGGCGGGCGCCGGCAGCAGCGCCGAGCCGCCGCCTGAGATGAGCGCCACGACCAGATCGTCCGCGGTCAGCCCCTGCACCTTTTCGAGCAGCCGGCGCGACGCTTCGAGCCCGGCGGCATCCGGCACCGGATGCGCCGCCTCGATGATCTCGATGCGCTGGCATGCCGCGCCATAGCCGTAGCGGGTGACGACCAGCCCTTCTATCGGCCCGTCCCACACTTTTTCGAAAGCCGCCGCCATCTGCGCCGAGCCTTTTCCTGCACCTATGACGATGGTGCGCCCTTTCGGCGTTGCCGGCAGATGATCCCTGATCGTCCTCCGGGGATCGGCGGCGGCGACGGCGGCATTGAAGATGGCGGCGAGGAAGGTCTTGGGATCGATCTCTGTCATTTTGCTTCCGGCGGCAGTGCCAGCTCGCGCCCGTCGACGCCGAGATGGCTGCACAGCGCATCGACGACGACGCCGTGATCCTCGCGCTCCGGCAGGCCCGAGACCGCGACCACACCGATCACACCGGCGCCCTTGACAGTGACCGGAAAGCCCCCGCCGGCCAGCACATAGTCCGATATGTCGAGCCCCTCGCCCGGCTTGAAGCTGCGGTCGGGACGCTGCTGCTCTAGCACCATGCGGTAGGTGCTTCTCAAAAACCGCCGCACCACGTTGATCTTGCGCAGCGCCCAATCCGGATTGGAGGCGTTCGAGCCCGGCATTGCCGCGTAAAACAGCGGCCGGTCGAAGGTCCTGATGTCGACGATGATCGGCAAACCCTGGGCCAGTGCCCGGTCGCGGATCGTCGAGCCGATCTTGAAGGCGACAGCTTCGTCAAAGACCGAGAAGACAAGCTCGGCTTCCTGTTTCTGGATCAGCGCGATATCGTCCGCAACGGCCATGTCGTTCCCCTATCAAACGTCGCGGCACGCTTTGACCGATGGCTGCCGCTGGGTCAAGCGGGACTTGTGGGATAGCTAAACCGCCATATCCGTCTTCATCGCCCGCCCGGCGACGTAGACCTCGCGCACGGCGCGGTCGTCGCCCAGCGTCTGCAGCAGAAACAGCTCCTCCGCCAGCGTGTCCGCCGTCTCCATCCGCAGCCGCATGGCCGGCGTGGCGCGGGCATCGAGGACGACGATGTCGGCATCGCTGCCTTGGTCGAGCGTGCCGATCTTTTCCACGATCGACAGCGCATCGGCATTGCCGCGGGTGAGCTGCCAGAACGACTGGAACGGATTGAGCTTCTCGCCGTTCAGCGCGATCACCTTGTAGCCCTCATCCATGGTGCGCAGCATCGAGTAATTGGTGCCGCCGCCGATATCGGTGGCGGTGGCGATGCGGAGTGGTTTTTCGCGGCGGCGGTAACGCTGATAATCGAACAGGCCCGAGCCGAGGAACAGGTTCGAGGTCGGACAGAACACGGCGACCGAGCCCGTATCCGAAAGCGCATCCGCCTCGCGTTCCGAAAGATGGATGCAGTGGCCGAACAGGCTTTTGCGCCCGAGCAGCCCATGGTGCTCGTAGACATCGGTATAGTCGCATGCCCGCGGGTAGAGTTGCAGCGTAAAGGCAATCTCGGCGTGATTTTCCGACAGATGCGTCTGCATGTGCAGATCGGGATGTTCGCGGCACAGCGCGCCCGCCATTTCCAATTGCTCGGGTGACGAGGTGATGGCGAAGCGCGGCGTGATGGCATAGTGCTGGCGCCCCTTGCCATGCCACTCCTTAATCAGCGCCTTGCTGTCGTCATAGGCCGATTGCGGCGTGTCGAGCACGCCCTCCGGTGCGTTGCGATCCATCATCACCTTGCCGGCGATGTTGAGCATGTTGCGGTGATGCGACTCGGCGAAGAACGCCTCGGCCGATTCCTTGTGCACCGAGCAATAGGCGGCGACGGTCGTCGTGCCGTGGCGCAGCATCTCGTCGAGGAACAGCCTGGCGATGCGGCGGCCGTGCTGGGCGTTCTGGAATTTGGTTTCCTCGGGAAAGGTGTAAGTATTCAGCCAGTCGAGCAGTTCGGCGCCGTAGGAGGCGATGACCTGCATCTGCGGAAAATGCGCATGCGGGTCGATGAAACCAGGCAGCAGCAAATGCGGACGGTGGTCGATCTTTTTTGCGCCTTCATCAGCCTTTTTCTCGACGTCGGCATAGGCGCCCGCGGCAACGATCCTGCCGTTGCGAAGCAGCAGGCCGCCGTCGTCCTCGTAGCGCCAGGCGGAATGGTCGTCGACGGTCTCAGGCCAGCGCAGGAAGGACAGCGTGCGGCCGCGCAGGAGGGTGCTGGTCATGCTTATTTCCCCGCCTCCTCGAACCATGCCACCAGCAGCGTCCGCTCCTTGTCGGTGATATGGGTGACGTTGGCGGGCGGCATCGCGTGGCTGCGGCCGGCCTGCAGGTAGATCTCGCGGGCCTGCCCGGCGATACCGGCGTCCGTGTCGAGCATCACACCTTTCGGCGCGTGATAGATGCCCTCGTAGGACGGCTCCTGCGCATGGCACATCGAGCAACGGCCAAGCACCGTATCGCGCACTGCGGGAAAATGCGCCGAGGCGATATAGACCTGTGCCGTCGAGGACGCCTTGACTTCGCCGGTCAGCACTTTCGGCGCGGTTGACAGCCAGATGATGACGACGAACAGGACGGCGGCAGCCAGCCAGATCCAGGTCGGGTTGCCCTTGCGCGCATGCATGGTGTTGAAATAGTGCCGGATCAGCACGCCGATGATGAAAACCAACGAGGCGATCACCCAGTTGAACTGGGTAGCAAACGCCAGCGGGTAGTGGTTCGACAGCATCAGGAAGAGAACGGGCAGCGTCAGGTAATTGTTGTGCAGCGAGCGCTGCTTGGCGATCTTGCCGTATTTCGGATCTGGCTTCCTGCCGGCGATCAGATCGGCGACGACGATCTTCTGGTTCGGAATGATGACCATGAAGACATTGGCCGACATGATCGTCGCGGTGATGGCGCCAAGATGCAGGAAAGCGGCGCGGCCGGTGAACAGATGGGTAAGACCCCAGGCGATGAACACCAGCACGCCATAGAGCACCAGCATCAGGCCGGTGTCGCTCCTGCCAAGCGGCGAACGGCATAAGAGATCGTAGACCACCCAGCCGACGCCGATCGTCGCCAGCGACAGCAAGATGCCTGTAGGCACCGACATGGCAAGCACGTTGGGATCGATCAGGAAGAGGTCCGCGCCGGCATAGTAGACGACGCACAGCATGGCAAAGCCCGACAGCCAGGTAGCGTAGGATTCCCATTTGAACCAGGTCAGGTGCTCAGGCATTTCGGTCGGCGCCACGAGATATTTCTGGATGTGGTAGAAGCCGCCGCCATGCACCTGCCATTCTTCGCCGAAGGCGCCGACAGGCATGCCCGGACGCTGGCGCAAGCCGAGATCGAGCGCGACGAAATAGAAGGACGAGCCGATCCAGGCTATGCTGGTGACGACATGCAGCCAGCGCACGGCGAAACTCAGCCAGTCCCAGAAAATCGCAAAATCGATCATTGAAAAGTCGTCCCTGCCGATTGGGTGACTTTACGGACTGGAGCGCAAACGGAAAGGGCCGAGCGGCACGATGACTTTCAAAAAAAAATGGAAAATACTACAGCGCCGCGCGTCCCTTGGACGCGCAAAGGACGCTGTAGAACTTTTGTCTGGTGCATGATCCTTTCCGAAAATCGATTCCGATTTTTCGGGGTCATGCACTAGGGTTATCCCTGCGCAGCCGCATGAGAGCCCCAAAGCCGCATGGCCTATCTCGACAACATCTCCGTCTTCGTTCGCGTCGTCGAGCTCGGCAATCTGTCGGCGGCGGGGCGCGACATGCGCATTTCGCCAGCGGTCGCCTCCAACCGCATCAAGGAGCTCGAAAAACATCTCGGTGTCAGGCTGTTCAATCGCACGACGCGGCAATTGATGCCGACCGAGCACGGCACGGTGTTCTACTCCGGCGCCAAGCAGGTGCTTGAGGCGGTCACCGAGGCGGAAGCCGCTGTCAGCGCTTTGTCCGGCCAGCCGCGTGGCACCATCAAGGTGACAGCGCCGCTTGGCCTCGGCCGGCGGCTGGTGGCGTCGGGAATCCCCGATTTCCACGACAAATATCCTGACATCGAGGTTCGGCTGAGGCTTTCGGACCACAATGTCGACATCATGAAGGAAGGCATCGACGTCGCGTTCAGACTGGGTATCATCGAGGATTCCAGCCTGAGAATGCGCGGCATCATGGAGTGCGAGCGGGTGTTGGTGGCGGCGCCGAAATATCTGGAGACGCGCGGCGAACCGACCGAGCCGCAGGAACTGATCGCCAGCAAACACGACTGCCTGATGCTGCGCTACGCCGGCGCGCGCGAATATGTGTGGACGCTGCAGACGGCCGACGGTCCGCGGAAATTCGAGGTGCACGGACCCTATGACACCGACGATGGCGACGTGCTGACCGGCTGGGCGCTGTCGGGCCGCGGCATCATCAACAAGCCGCGCTTCGAGGTCGAGCCGTTCATCCGCGACCGGCGGCTGAAGGTGATCCTGCCCGACACACCACCGACGCCGGTCCAGTTCGCCGCTGTCTACCCGCACAAGAAGCTGCAGGACCCGAAGGTGCGGCTGCTGCTCGACTTCATGGCCGAGCGCTGCCAACGGCTGATCAAGGAAATTCTGGCCGGCAAATGAGCGTCGCTCGAATTTCTGGCCGTCAGCCGGCCATTGCCTTGCCACGAGAGACGGGGTGCGGCGCGGCTCGCGCGCCGGCATGGGCGGCCAGTGCCATCATGATCTCGGCCGCCGCCAAGGCCGCAATGACTTGCGGACGCTTGTCCTTGACCGCATCGCCGCCGATCGGCGAGACGAGGCCGGCAAATTGCGCCTCGCTGCCGTCCGCCGCCTTCAGGAACCAGTTCCTGAATGTCGCCTTCTTGGTCTTCGAGCCGATCATGCCGACATAGGCGGCATCCCGGCGTTTCAGTGCCTCGGCGACGATCAGGAAATCCAGTGCGTGGTCGTGAGTGAGGACGACGAATGCGGCGCCAGCCGAAGCCTTGCGCACCATCGCCTCGGGCATTGGCGTCAGGCTGGTTTCGACCGTGTCCGGCATGCCCTCCAGCGCCTCGGCCCGCGTCTCGACAACGACGACACGGACCGGCAGCAAGGCCACCGCCGAGGCCAGCGCCTGGCCGACATGGCCGCCGCCGAAGATGTAGACATGCGGCAGCTGCGCCTGCTCGGCGTCCGCCGCCGCGACCAGCTCTTGCGCCAACGCCGTGTCGACCAGCCGGATCAGCACCTCGACCCTGCCGCCGCAGCACTGGCCGATCTCGGGCCCGAGCGGGACATCGAGCGTGGCGACAGCTTTGCCGACGTCGTGCTGCCCCTCACCCTTACCCTCTCCCCGTAAGGACGGGGAGAGGGTAAGGGCGCCAGCGTTGCGGCCAGTTCCCTTCTCCCCGTCACTATACGGGGAGAAGGTGCCGGCAGGCGGATGAGGGGCGGTGCCGACATCGGCAAATTCGCCAAAACCGGAGGCTGGAGAGGCCGATCGACCCAGCAGCTGCCGCGCTTTGTCGATCGCCATATATTCGAGCTGGCCGCCGCCGATCGTGCCAAAAATCGCCGCGCCCGAGACGAGCATGAAGGCGCCCTTCTCGCGGGGCGTCGAGCCTTTGGTCCCAGCCACCTCGACCAGGGCAACCCGTCCGGCGCCGCCAAGAAATGCTTTCAGGCTTTGCACTTTCGAGGTCATGTTTTTGCTTTCCCTATCGGGAAACATAGGGTTTTTCGGCCCGGATTGCACGCCTTGTACGAACCCCGGGACCGAGTTCAAGCACCAGCCTTGGCTTCCCTCTTCAGCCGTTCGATCGCCATCAGCACCCGCTCCGGCGTCGCCGGTGGGTCGAGACGCGGGCAGATCCGATGGCCGGCAACGCTTGCCACCGCATCCGACAGCGCATGCAGCACCGAGATGCCGAGCGGCAGCGGCGGCTCGCCGACCGCCTTGGAGCGGTGCACCGTCGGCTCGCTCGCTTCCGGCCAATCGGCCAGCGTCACATTGAAGATCTTCGGTCGGTCCGAGGCGAGCGGAATCTTGTAGGTCGACGGCGCATGGGTGCGCAGCCGGCCCTTTTCGTCCCACCAAAGCTCCTCAGTCGTCAGCCATCCCATGCCCTGGATGAAGCCGCCTTCGACCTGGCCAAGGTCGATGGCGCGGTTCAGCGAGCGGCCGGTCTCGTGCAGGATGTCGGTGCGCTCGACGACATATTCGCCGGTCAGCGTGTCGACCGAGACTTCCGAGCACGCGGCGCCATAGGCGAAATAATAAAAGGGACGACCCTCGCCCTTGTCGCGATCCCAGTGGATTTTCGGCGTCTTGTAGAAGCCCGCCGCGGAAAGCTGGATGCGCGCCATGTAGGCCTGCCTGACGAGATCGGCGAAGGCGATCTCCTGGTTGCCGATACGCACCCGGTTGGGCAGGAACAGCACCTGATCGCACGGCACCTGGTACTTTTCGGCGGCGAAGTTGGTCAACCGCTCCTTGATCTGCCGGGCCGCGTTCTGCGCCGCCATGCCGTTGAGGTCGGAACCGGATGATGCGGCGGTCGCCGAGGTGTTCGGGACCTTGCCGGTCGTCGTCGCGGTGATCTTTACCTGGTCGACGTCGATCTGGAATTCTTCCGCCACCACCTGCGCCACCTTGACGTAGAGGCCCTGCCCCATTTCGGTCCCGCCATGGTTCAGATGCACCGAACCGTCGGTATAGACATGCACCAGCGCGCCGGCCTGATTGTAGTGGGTGGCGGTGAACGAGATGCCGAACTTGACCGGCGTCAGCGCCAATCCGCGCTTGATGAAGCGACTGTTGGCGTTGAAGGCACGAACCGTGCGGCGGCGCCTCGCATAGTCGCAACTCGCCTCAAGTTCGGCGACGATGCGGTGGATGATGTTGTCTTCGACCGTCTGGTGATAGGGCGTGATGTTGCGGTCGCTGGTGCCATAAAAGTTCTTCTTGCGGATTTCGAGCGGATCCTTGCCGACGGCAAAGGCGACCTCTTCGATGACACGCTCGGCGCCGACTATGCCTTGCGGCCCGCCGAAGCCGCGGAAGGCGGTGTTCGACACGGTGTTGGTGTAGAGCGGCGCCGATTGCGCATGAACCGCCGGCCAGAAATAGGTGTTGTCGCAGTGGAACAGCGCGCGATCGGTGACCGGGCCCGACAGGTCCGCCGAGAAGCCGCAGCGCGCCGCAAACATGAAATCGACGCCGAGGATATTGCCCTCGTCGTCGAAGCCGACCTCGTAATCGACGAGGAAGTCATGGCGCTTGCCGGTGGCGATCATGTCGTCGTCACGGTCGGGCCGGATTTTCACGGCGCGATGATGTTTCTTCGCGGCGATAGCGGCCAATACTGCAAACTGGTTGCCCTGCGTTTCCTTGCCGCCGAAAGCGCCGCCCATGCGGCGGATCTCGACCGTGACGGCATGGCTCGGCACGCCGAGCGCATGGCTGACCATGTGCTGGATTTCGCTCGGATGCTGGGTCGACGAATAAATCGTGACGTCCTGATCCTCGCCGGGAATGGCCATGGCGATCTGGCCTTCGAGATAAAAATGGTCCTGGCCGCCGATGCGCATTTTTCCTTTCAGCCGGCGCGGCGCCGCGCTGATCGCAGCCGCGGCATCGCCGCGCCTCAGGGTCAGCGGCGGCGTGACCAGCTTGTCCTTCCTGGGATCGAGGACGCCGATGTCGGTGACGAAAGGCAATTCCTTGTATTCGACCTTGGCCAGCCTTGTGGCGCGGCGCGCCTGCTCGCGGGTTTCGGCGATGACGCAAAAGATCGGTTGGCCGAAGAACTGCACCTTGCCGTCGGCCAGCACCGGTTCGTCGTGGCGGCCGGTCGGCGAGATATCGTTTTCGCCCGGCACGTCGCTCGCCGTCAGCACGTCGACGACGCCGGGTGCTGCGCGCACCGCCGCCAGGTCCATGCTGCTGATGGTGGCATGCGTGGCCGTCGAAAGCCCGAGGCAGCCATGCAGCATGCCAGATGATTCCGGCATGTCATCGATATAGACGGCCGTGCCGCGGACATGCTTGTGCGCGGAATCATGTCGCTGGTCGGTGGCAACGCCACCAGCGATTTTCTGCGCCTTGAGGTTTGGAGCGTGCTTGGTCATCACGCCGCCTCGTGGCGCGATATCTGGATCGGTGCTTTGGTGCCGCTGGTCTCGGCGAAGAACCGCAACAGCAGGTTGCGCGCCGCCAGCGCCCGGTATTCGGCGCTCGCCCGCATGTCGGTCAGCGGGGTAAAGTCTTTGGCGTACTCGGCCATGGCGGTCTCGACCGTCGGTTCCGTCCAGGGCCTGCCGAGCAGCGCCTTTTCCACGCCGAAAGCCCGCTTCGGCGTTGCCGCCATGCCGCCATAGGCGATGCGCACCTCCGCCACCGTGCCGTCCTTGGCCAGGGCCAGCAGGAATGCGCCAAGTGCGGCGGTGATGTCCTCGTCACGGCGCTTGGTGATCTTGTAGACGGCGAATTTGGTATCCCTGCCCGGCACTGGGACATGCACGGCCTCGACGAATTCGCCCGGCTGTCGGTCCTGCTTGCCATAGGCGATGAAGAAGTCTTCAAGCGAGATCGTCCGCCGCTTGTTGCCGCGCCGCAGCGTCAGCCGCGCGCCGAGTGCGATCAGCGGCGGCGGCGTGTCGCCGATCGGCGAGCCATTGGCGATGTTGCCGCCGATCGTGCCCATGTTGCGCACCTGATCGCCGCCGATGCGATCGAACAGCGGGCCCAGCGCCGGGATGCGTTTCGCCAGCATTGAGAAAGCCTCGGTGTAGGTGACACCAGCGCCGATCGAGATGATGCCCTTGTCTTCGGAAATCCGGCACAGCCCGTCGAGATTGCCGATGAAGATCGCCGGCGCAATCTCGCGCATGTGCTTGGTCACCCACAGGCCGACATCGGTCGAACCGGCAACGATGGTGGCGCCCGGCTCCTTGTCGAGCACGGCGGCGAGGTCGTCGGCATCGGCCGGGACGACCAGGCGCTGCTTGCCGGCGCCGATCTCGATGCGCGAACCGTCTTTCATCGCTTCGAGCTTGCTCGTGATCGCCTTGCGCTCCGCTGCCAGCGGATCCTTTGCCGCCTTGCCGTAGCTGGAGATGGCACGTGCCGCCCGCATGATCGCCTCGTAGCCGGTGCAGCGGCAGAGATTGCCCTGAAGCGCCTTTTCGATGGCTGCATCCGACGGCTCCGGTGACCGCATCCACAGGGCATAAAGCGACATGACGAAGCCCGGCGTGCAGAAGCCGCATTGCGAGCCGTGGAAATCGACCATCGCCTGCTGCACCGGATGCAGTTTTTCGCCGTCGCCGCGCAGATGCTCGACGGTTACGACATGCGTGCGATCGAGCGAGCCAAGGAAGCGGATGCAGGCATTGACGCTTTCATAGACCAGCCGGCCGCCTGACAGCCTTCCGACCAGCACGGTGCAAGCGCCGCAGTCGCCCTCGGCGCAGCCTTCCTTGGTGCCGCGCAGCGAGCGCTCGAGCCGCAGCCAGTCGAGCAAGGTCTCGTCGGGCGCGAACGTGGTCAGCGCAACATCCTCGCCATTGAGGATGAAGCGTATCTCATTGCGTATCTTGAGCCTCGTCATGTCTCAGCTCCCCCGATAGGTCGAATAGCCGTAGGGCGATATGAGCAGCGGCACGTGATAGTGCATCGGCTCGGCCATGCCGAAGCGGATCGGCACGCTGTCGAGGAAGGCCGGTTCCGGGAGTCTCAACCCCTGCCGGCGCAGATAGTCGCCGGCGGCGAAGACCAGCTCGTATTCGCCGGTGCGGAATTCCGCGTCGGCAAGCAGCGGCGCGTCACACCGGCCGTCGGCATTGGTGACCGCTGTCTTCAGATGCGTCCGCATGTCGTCGTTGATGCGGTAAAGCTCGATCGACAGGCCTGCCGCCGGCCTGCCGGTCGCGGTGTCGAGGACATGGGTCGTCAGACGTCCGCCTTCGGCTTTCGACGATTCCGCCACTGGCTGCTCCCATTCCGGTACACTCGAACATGTCCGGTACAGTCGAACATGTTTGGCGAATTGTGCGCCCATTAAAGGCGATGCATAAGTCCCGGTCGAGTGAAGTGCTGCAAAAACACTTTCAAAAATTTTCGGGGGAATGCGCAAGCAACCCTTTCGACTATCCTGATCACACTATCCGGCAGGAGCGACAATGCGTTACGAACGAGACATGCGCGGCTACGGCGCCAATCCGCCGGATCCGAAATGGCCCGGCAGGGCGCATGTCGCGGTGCAGTTCGTCGTCAATTACGAGGAAGGCGGCGAAAATTGCGTCCTGCACGGCGACAAGGCTTCGGAAGCCTTCCTGTCCGAGATCGTCGGCGCTGCACCCTGGCCCGGGCAGCGCCACCGGAACATGGAATCGATCTACGAATATGGCGCCCGCGCCGGCTTCTGGCGATTGCTGCGCCTGTTCACCGAGGCTGAGGTGCCGATCACCTGCTACGGCGTCGCCACAGCACTGGCGCGTTCGCCCGACCAGGTCGTGGCGATGCAGGAGGCCGGCTGGGAGATCGCCTCGCACGGGCTGAGATGGATCGACTATCGCGACCATGCGCCGGAGGACGAGCGCCGCGACATGGACGAGGCAATCCGGCTGCACTACGAGGTGACCGGGGCACGGCCGACCGGCTGGTACACCGGCCGCACGTCGATCAACACCGTGCGGCTGGCGGCGGAAGAGGGCGGCTTCGACTATGTGTCGGACACGTATGACGACGAGCTGCCGTACTGGTTCGAGCATGGTGGGCCGGACGGGTCGGCAAAGCCGCAGCTCATCATCCCCTATACGCTCGACGCCAACGACATGCGTTTCGCCACGCCGCAGGGCTTCAACTCGGGCGACCAGTTCTTCGCCTATCTTAGGGATAGTTTCGACACGCTCTATGCCGAGGGCAAGGCAGGGCGGCCGCGCTTGATGAATATCGGCCTGCACTGCCGCCTCGTCGGCAGGCCGGGCCGGGTCGCGGCGCTGAAGCGCTTCGTCGACTACGTCAAATCGCACGACAGGGTCTGGCTGGCGCGACGCATCGACATTGCAAGGCACTGGCAAGAAAACCATCCGTTCCGGCCGCCGACGCTGCGCCCGTCGAAGATGGAATTCGAGGCTTTCGTCCAGGCATTCGGCGGCGTATTCGAGCATTCGCCGTGGATCGCCGAGCGCGCCTGTGAGCTGGAGCTCGGTCCGGCGCATGACAGTGCCGGCGGCCTACACAATGCGCTGTGCCGTGTCTTTCGCGGCGCCAGCGAGACCGAGCGGCTCTCCGTGCTCAACGCCCATCCCGACCTTGCCGGAAAACTGGCTCAGGCCAAGCGGCTGACAACGGAATCGGCCAGGGAACAGGCTTCCGCCGGGCTTGAGGCGCTGACCGATAAAGAGCGCGAGCTGTTCTCCAAGCTCAATGCCGCCTACGTCACCAGTTTCGGCTTCCCCTTCATCATCGCGGTGAAAGGCAAGACCAAGGAAGAAATCCTGGCGGAGTTCGAGGCGCGCATCGGCAACAGCCGGGCCGTTGAATTCGAAACCGCCTGCAAACAGGTCGAGCGTATCGCACTGCTCCGCCTCAAGGACATGCTTCCGCAATAGGCCTGGCTTCCGCAACAGGCTCTGAACTGATGGATACGATGAAAATGGCCGACCGAACCTATTACGCGCCGCAGGGCGGCCACCCCGGCCAGAGTGAGCTGCTGACCGGCCGGGCCGTCTTCACCGAGGCCTATGCCGTCATTCCCAGGGGGGTGATGCAGGACATCGTCACCAGCGCCCTGCCGTTCTGGGACAAGACCCGCGTCTGGGTGCTGTCGCGCCCGCTGTCGGGTTTTGCCGAGACGTTTTCGCAATACATCGTCGAGGTCGCGCCCGGCGGCGGCAGCGACCGGCCGGAACTGGATGCCGCCGCCGAGGGCGCCCTGTTCGTGGTCGAGGGCGAGCTGACCGTTTTGCTGGCTGGCGAGAAGCATGTCCTGCAGCCGGGCGGCTTTGCTTTCCTGCCGCCGGCCAGCGGATGGACCGTTCGCAACGAGGGCGGCGCACCCGTTCGTTTCCACTGGATCCGAAAAGCCTATGAAGCCGTGGAGGGCATCGATACGCCGCAAGCCCTTTTTGCAAACGAACAGGACATCGCGCCCACGCCCATGCCCGGCACCGAAGGCAGATGGGTGACGACGCGTTTCGTCGATCCTGAAGACATGCGCCACGACATGCACATCACCCTGGTTACACTCGAGCCGGGCGCGGTCATCCCCTTCGCCGAGACCCATGTCATGGAGCACGGCCTCTATGTGCTGGAGGGCAAGGCGGTCTACCGCCTTAACCAGGACTGGGTCGAGGTCGAGGCCGGCGACTATATGTGGCTGCGCGCCTTCTGCCCGCAGGCCTGCTATGCCGGCGGTCCGAGCCAGTTCCGATATCTGCTCTACAAGGACGTCAACCGGCACGCCAAGCTTGGCGGCGCCGGCGTCGCGAGGCGCGCGCCATGAGCCGCATTGTGGCGCGCCCGCTGACCCGCGAGAACTTCGCTGAATTCGGCGACGTCATCGATATGGGCGGCGACAATCACTACCCGATCAATGGCGGCAAGGCGGAACGCTACCACGACCTCGCCACCGCCGAGGCGCAGGGACCGAATGCGCGCGTGCTGATCTCTATGGTGCGCGGCACGCCTTACGATTTTCCGCTGAAGCTCACCATGGTCGAGCGTCACCCGTTCGGCAGCCAGGCTTTCATCCCGCTGTCGCCACGGCCGTTCCTGGTCGTCGTCTGCCATGACAGCGACGAAGGCCCAGGAGAGCCGCACGCATTCATCACCGCGCCCGGGCAAGGCGTCAATTACCCACGCAATCGGTGGCACGGCGTGCTGACGCCGATCGGTGAGGCCCAGGATTTTCTCGTCGTCGACCGCGGTGGCGACGGCTCCAACCTCGAAGAGTGCCATTTCTCGCACGGTTACGAGATCGATCTGCCGGACAGGAGCCAATAATGGCCGATACTTCGCTGATCGACCGCCTGCTCGACGTCATCGAGCATGACATCGTGCCGAAGACGGCCGAAGGCGTCGCCCATGGCAACAAGCTGTTCGGCGCGGCGATCTTGAGAAAGGATGATCGCTCGCTGGTGCTCGCCGAAACCAACAACGAGGCGGAAAATCCGCTCTGGCATGGCGAGGTGCACTGCCTGAAGCGGTTCTACGAAATGCCGAAGGCCGAGCGCGTCGACACCAAGGACGCGATCTTCCTCGCCACGCACGAACCCTGCTCGCTCTGCCTGTCGGCGATCACCTGGACCGGCTTCGACAATTTCTACTATCTGTTTTCGCACGAGGATTCGCGCGACAGCTTCGCCATCCCACACGACCTGAAGATCCTGAAGGAGGTCTTCACCCTCGACCCTGGCGGCTACAATGCCGAGAACGCCTATTGGAAGAGCTTTTCGATCCGAAGACTGGTGCGGTCGCTGCCCGAGGCCGAGCGCAAGCGGCTGGAAGCACGGATCGGCAAGATCTCGGCGCGCTACGACGAACTGTCCAGCGCTTACCAGGCGAGCAAGGACGAAAACGACATTCCGTTGAGTTGACGCGGATTGACCAGCCGAATTCGTTGGCTGGCCCACGACGACGTCCCACGGGCTCCATCATTTGGCGGTCCTGGAGTCGCCCGCATGAAAACCGTCACTGAATTTCCCCGCAAGGTCGTCGAGTTTCCGGACATGGGCATCGTCATGCCGGATGGCTGCCGGCTGTCGGCGCGTGTGTGGATGCCGGCCGATGCCGCCGACGATCCGGTGCCGGCGATCCTCGAGCACCTGCCCTACCGCAAGCGCGACGGCACGATCTTTCGCGATCAGCTGACGCATCCCTATTTCGCCGGCTATGGCTACGCATCGATCCGCGTCGACATGCGCGGCAATGGCGATTCCGAAGGGCTGATGGACGACGAATATTCCGAGCAGGAATTGCAGGACGCCTGCGATGTGATCGCCTGGGCGGCCGCCCAGCCCTGGTGCAACGGCAATGTCGGCATGATGGGCATCTCCTGGGGCGGCTTCAACTGCCTGCAGGTTGCAGCCAAGCAGCCGCCGGCGTTGAAGGCAGTCATCAGCCTGTGCTCGACCGTCGACCGCTATGCCGACGACATCCACTACAAGGGCGGCTGCCTGCTGATCGAGAATTTCGGCTGGGCCTCGACCATGCTCTCCTATTCGTCGCGGCCACCGGACCCGCTGCTGGCCGGCGACAACAGATGGCGCGACCTATGGCTGACCCGGCTGGAGAACCAGCCCTTCCTGGCGCCGCTGTGGCTGAGACACCAGCACCGCGACGCCTATTGGAAGCGCGGTTCGATCTGCGAGAACTATTCCGCCATCCAAGCCGCCGTGCTGTCGATCGGCGGCTGGCATGACGGCTATCGCAATACGATTTCCTACCTCGCGGCCAATATCGAGGCGCCGGTCAAGGGCATCGTCGGCCCGTGGATCCACAAGTACCCGCATTACGCCGCACCGAAACCAGCGATCGGCTTCCTGCAGGAGGCCTTGCGCTGGTGGGACCGCTGGTTGAAAGGCATCGACACCGGCGTCGAGGCCGACCCGGCCTACCGCGCCTATGTGATGGACAGCGTGCGCCCCGCGCGTTGGCATCCCGAGCGGCCCGGCCGCTGGGTTGCCGAAGCAGACTGGCCATCGCCCAACATCAAGGCTGAGGCGATCGAACTGATCCCGGAAGGCGCCAGGCCTGCAATCGTGGCTTCGCCACAAAGCTGCGGCCTCGCCGGCGGCGAATATTTCCCCTTCACCTTCGGGCCGGAACTGCCCGGCGACCAGCGCCCCGACGATGCGCTGTCGGTGTGTTTCGACCAGCCCCCGCTCGGCGAGGCGATCGACATTGTCGGCGCGCCGGAGGTTTTGATCCAGGTCGCCTCGGATCGACCGCAGGCGAACATCGCGGTGCGGCTGTGCGACGTGCATCCTGACGGCGCATCCGAATTGATCTCCTACGGCGTGCTCAACCTGACGCACCGCAACTCGCATGAATTCCCCGAGGCGCTGGTGCCGGAAGAGACCGTTTTGGCGCGGGTGGTGCTCGACCAATGCGCCTATCGCGTGCCATCAGGCCATCGCCTGCGTATTGCCGTTTCGAACGCCTACTGGCCGATGATCTGGCCATCGCCGGAACCGGTTCGGCTCGACCTGTCGGCGGCTACGCTGAAGCTGCCGCTGCGTCCGCCGGCGCAAGGCGACGAAGTCACGTTCCCTACGCCCGAGGCAGCCGTGCCCTGGGCAACCGAAACGGTCCGTGCCGCCAATTCGGAGCGTCATGTTGATCGCGACGAGAAGACCGGAATCGTCACGCTTTCCATTGTCGACGATTTCGGCGAGGTGCGCGACCTGGAGCATGGCCTCGCCAATGGCAGCGTCGCCCGCGAGACATGGGCAATCCATCCTGACAATCCGCTGTCAGCGTCGGGCAAGACGCACTGGACGCAGACGCTGTCGCGAAATGGATGGTCGGTGCGCACAGAAACGTCAGCCGAGATGCGGTCCGATGCGCAAAACTTCATTATTAGCGCCAGAATCGAAGCCTATGAAGGCGAGGAACTGGTTTTCGAGCGTAATTTCGAAGAGAAAATCCCGCGCGATCTGCTTTGAGCGCTTATGCGGATTGGTCCAATTGCGACGTACGATTTACGCCACGGCATGTCGCATTCGGTCTTGCTTACGGCGTTCCCTTGCGGTCATTATTCTCCTCACAAGAAACCATAAAAAACGACCACAAGGTCGAACCAACAGAGTGAGGAACTCAACATGTCAAACGAACTGGAATTTCTTAGCCTGCGCGTCGCATCCGGCAAACTGAGCCGTCGTGATTTTCTCGGCCGGGCGGCAGCGCTCGGCGTCACCGCGACCTTCGCCAACTCGCTGCTTTCAAGTGCAGCGCGCGCCGCGGGTCCGGTCAAGGGCGGCACGTTGAAGGCCGGCCTGGTCGGCGGCGAGTCCACCAACAGCCTCGATCCGGCCCTGTTCATGACGCAGGTGCCGTTCGCCTTCGGCAAGATGTGGGGCGAACTGATCGTCGAGCTTTCCCCGGAAGGCACGCTCGAGAACCGCATCGCCGAGGAGATCGGCTCGTCTGACGACGCCAAGGTCTGGACGCTGAAGATTCGCGACGGCGTCGAATTCCATAACGGCAAGACGGTAACCGCCGAGGACGTCGCCGCCACACTCGAACGCCATTCGGACGAGAAGTCGAAGTCGGGCGCGCTCGGCTACATGAAAGGCATCGAGAGCATCAAGGCCAGCGGCAAGGAAGTCGTGCTGACGCTGAAGGAAGCCAATGCCGACCTGCCCTATCTGCTCAGCGATTACCATTTGATCATCCAGCCCAATGGCGGCAAGGACAAGGCCGACGCCGGCATCTCGGCCGGACCCTACAAGATCACCACCAACGAGCCCGGCGTGCGCCATGGCGGCGAGCGGTTCGCCAATTACTGGCAGGCCGACAAGATGGGCCATGCCGACCAGATCGAGATCATCGTCATCAACGACGCCACGGCGCGCACTTCGGCCTTGCAGGGCGGCCAGGTCAACATGATCAACCGCGTCGAGCCGAAGATCGTCGACCTGATCAAGCGGCTGCCCGGCGTCACCATCCGCAACCATGCGGGTCCTGGCCACTACGTCTTCATCATGCATTGCAACACGGCGCCGTTCGACAACAACGATTTGCGCATGGCGCTGAAGCTGGCGATCGACCGCGAGGAGATGCTCGACAAGATCCTCAGAGGCTATGGCTCGCTCGGCAACGACTTCCCGATCAACTCGGCCTATCCGCTGTTTTCCGAGGACATCGAGCAGCGCAAATACGATCCCGACAAGGCCAAGTTTCATTTCAAGAAGTCGGGCCATGACGGCGCCGTCCTGCTCAGGACATCGGACGTCGCCTTCCCCGGCGCCGTCGATGCCGCGCAGCTGTTCCAGCAAAGCGCGGCCAAGGCCGGCATCACTCTGGAGATCAAGCGCGAGCCGGGCGACGGCTACTGGTCGGAAGTATGGAACAAGCAGCCCTTCTGCGCCTCCTACTGGGGCGGACGCTCGACGCAGGACCAGATGTACTCGACTGCGTACCTGTCGACGGCCGACTGGAACGACACGCGTTTCAAGCGTCCCGAGTTCGACAAGATGGTGCTGGCGGCGCGTGCCGAGCTCGACGAAGCCAAGCGCAAGGCGATGTATCGCGACATGGCGATGCTCGTCCGCGACGAAGGTGGCCTGATCCTGCCGATGTTCAACCAGTTCATCGACGCGACGGGCGCCAAGGTCGCCGGCTGGGTCGACGATCCGCATCAGGAGCTGATGAACGGGTACGCTCTGGCAAAGTGCTGGCTCGAAGCCTGAGCCCGGCCTTGCGGATATGTCCTCACCCATCGTGAAACTGGTGGCCCAGCGCATTGCGCTGGGCATCCTCCTGCTGTTGGCCGTATCGGTCCTGATCTTCGCCGGCACCCAGATCCTGCCCGGCGACGTCGCGCAAGCCATCCTCGGACAGTCGGCGACACCGGAGTCGCTCGCCAATCTGCGCGAGCAGCTCGGCCTCAACGATCCGGCCTTTATCCGCT
The DNA here is from genome assembly GCF_055811455.1 of Mesorhizobium sp. WSM4845. Taxonomy (NCBI): domain Bacteria; kingdom Pseudomonadati; phylum Pseudomonadota; class Alphaproteobacteria; order Hyphomicrobiales; family Phyllobacteriaceae; genus Mesorhizobium; species Mesorhizobium sp. WSM4845. The sequence goes on along the minus strand of NZ_JBVVQA010000006.1, from coordinate 2,513 downwards.
ATTTCCGCTGGCTCGGCGGCGTCGTGACCGGCGATCTCGGCACCGCCATGTCGAGCGGGCAGGATATTGCGACGTCGATCAAGGGGCGGTTGTGGAACACGCTGTTCCTCGCCTTCTGGGCGGCGGTCGTTGCCGTGCCGCTGGCGATCATTCTCGGCCTGATTGCGGTGCGTTACCGCAATGGCTGGGTCGACAAGCTGATCTCCGGACTGGCGCTTGCCTCGACCTCGTTTCCCGAATTCTTCATCGGCTATGTGCTCGTCTATTTCTTTGCCGTGAAATACCAGATCTTCCCCGGCATCTCGACGGTCTATGACGGGATGCCGTTCGGCGAGCGCATGCAGGCGATCATGCTGCCGGCGGCGGCACTGACGCTGGTGGTGCTCGCCCACATGATGCGGATGACGCGCGCCGCGATCCTCAATGTCATGCAATCGGCGTATGTCGAGACGGCGGAGCTCAAGGGTCTTTCGGCATTCGCCGTCATTCGCAGGCATGCCTTCCCCAATGCGATTGCGCCGATCATCAACGTCGTCATGCTCAACCTCGCCTACCTGATCGTCGGCGTCGTCGTTGTCGAAGTGATCTTCGTCTATCCGGGCATGGGGCAGTATCTCGTCGACCACGTCACCAAGCGTGACGTACCGGTGGTGCAGGCGGTCGGCCTGATCTTCGCCGCGGTTTATATCAGCCTGAACATCATTGCGGACATAGCGGCGATCGTCGCCAATCCGCGTCTCAGACATCCGAAGTGAGGGGCGGCGCTGTGCTCGACATAAAACGCATCCCCATCCCTGCGCTGATCGGCCTGGTGCTGACGGCATTGTTCGTGCTGGCGGCGATCTTCGCGCCCTGGATCGCGCCTTACGGCAATGGCGAGATCGTCGGCGACGTCTGGGCACCGATGTCGGCGACACATTTGCTGGGCACCGACAATCTCGGCCGCGACCTTCTTTCGCGCATGATCTACGGCGCCCGCGTCACGCTGTTCATCGCGGTGCTGGCCACCGCGCTGTCCTTCTCGCTCGGCGCCATCCTTGGCTTCTCGGCGGCGGTTTTCGGCGGCTGGTTCGACACGCTTATGTCGCGCCTTGTCGATCTCCTGATGTCTATTCCGACGCTGATCATGGGCCTCGTCGTGCTCTCCGTGCTGCCAACCAATCTGGTGACGCTGATCCTGGTCATGGGCATTCTCGACTCGACCCGTGTCTACCGCCTGTCGCGGGCGGTCGCCGTCGACATCAACGTCATGGATTTCGTCGAGGCGGCCAAGCTGCGCGGCGAAGGCAGTGTGTGGATCATCTTCCGCGAGATCCTGCCCAATGCGTTGTCGCCGCTGGTTTCGGAACTCGGCCTGCGCTTCATCTATGCCGTGCTGTTCCTGTCGACGCTGTCCTTTCTCGGCCTCGGCGTGCAGCCGCCTAGCGCCGACTGGGGCGGCATGGTCAAGGAAAACAAGGACGGCATCGTCTTCGGCATCGCGGCGGCGCTCATCCCTGCCGCGGCGATCGCCATGCTGGCGATTTCCGTCAACCTTGTCGCCGACTGGGTGCTCAACCGCACGGCGAGCCTGAAGGGAGGGCGCGGGTAATGGCTGACCAGCGAGCAAAGAACGTGTTGCTCGATATCCGCAACCTGCGCATCGAGGCGACAGTGTTCCCGCCGGGCGAGGCGCCGAAAAACATCGTGCTGGTCCACGACGTCTCGCTGACGCTCGAGAAGGGCAAGGTGCTCGGCCTGATCGGCGAGTCCGGAGCCGGCAAGTCGACCATCGGCCTGGCGTCGATGGGCTATGGCCGCGGCGGCGTGCGCATCACCGGCGGCGAAGTCATGCTCAACGGCCGCGACATTCTCAAGGGCGGCAAGGAGGGCTTTCGCAAGCTGCGCGGCCGCGAGGTCTGCTATGTCGCGCAATCGGCTGCCGCCGCCTTCAACCCGGCGCACAGACTGATGGACCAGGTGGTCGAGGCGACGCTGCTGCATGGCACGGCAACGCGGGCCGCGGCCGAAAAACGCGCCATCGCGTTGTTCAAGAAGCTCAGCCTTCCGAACCCCGAAAGCATTGGCGAGCGCTTTCCGCACCAGGTGTCCGGCGGCCAGCTGCAGCGTGTGATGACGGCGATGGCGCTGTGTTCCGAGCCCGACCTGATCGTCTTCGACGAGCCTACCACGGCGCTTGACGTGACGACGCAGATCGACGTGCTGGCGGCGATCAAGGACGCCATCCGCGACACGCATGTCGCGGCGCTGTACATCACCCATGACCTTGCCGTCGTCGCTCAGGTCTCGGACGAGATCATGGTCCTGCGCCATGGCCGGCTGGTCGAATGGGGCGGCACCCGCCAGATCATCAAGGAGCCGCGCCAAGAATACACCAATGCGCTGGTGTCAGTGCACGAGATCGAGCACCAGGAGCAAAGGCCCGGCACGAACCCTTTCCTGTCGGTCAAGAACATCACCGCCGCCTATGGCCGCAGCCATATCAAGGTGCTGAAGAACGTCTCGGTTGACAT